>CAZMFK010000017.1:0-13348 GCA_964565545.1 uncultured Caldisericota bacterium
TATAAAAACTAATATCATTTATAGCTAAATATTTCTTCATGGAAGCAGGCAGGTGAGTTTCAAGGGATTCTTTTGACCATTGGGTATTTAGTAAAAAAGTGCCACCTTTTTTTAAACCTTTAAGTAAATCATATTGGTGGACATAGGCCTGATTATGGCAAGCAATGAAGTCAGCTTCGTCAATCAAATATGTTGATTTGATGGGTTTTTTACCAAAACGTAAATGAGAAATGGTGACTCCACCTGACTTTTTTGAATCATATGCAAAATATCCCTGAGCATATAAATCAGTTTTATCTCCAATGATTTTAATGGAATTTTTGTTAGCTCCAACGGTGCCATCGGATCCCAAGCCCCAGAATTTGCATCGTATAGTGCCTTCAGGAGCAATGCGTATGCACTCTGTATCATCAAGAGAGGTCATTGTCACGTCATCTTTAATGCCAATAGTGAATTTATCTTTTGGTTCATTTGAAGCCAGATTTGAGAAAACTGCGCATATTTGGGAAGGAGTGGTATCTTTGGAACCAAGACCATAACGTCCTGCAATTATCATAGGAGCATTGGGTTTACCATAAAAGAAATGTTGAATATCCAAATAAAGTGGATCTCCTGGTGCACCAGGTTCTTTGGTACGATCCAAAACTGCGATACGCTTTACGGTTTTTGGCAAAACAGAAAGCAAATGCTTCGAAGAAAAAGGTCGATACAAATGTACTTTAATCAAGCCAACTTTTTTGCCCTGGCTAATGAGATAATCAACAGTTTCTTCAGCGCATTCTGTAACTGATCCCATGGCCACAATAATATTTTCAGCATCCGGAGCGCCATGGTAATTAAATAAACGGTATTCACGACCTGTCAGGGAGGTTATTTTGCTCATATACTCTGCAACGATATCAGGAACTTTATCGTAAAAAGGATTAGCAGCTTCACGTGCCTGGAAAAAAATATCAGGATTCTGAGCTGTGCCCATGATTTTGGGGTGCTCAGGATTTAGCGAACGATTTCTAAATTTTCGAACAGCTTCCCAATCAAGCAATTTACCCAGATCTTCTTGATCAATGACTTCAATTTTTTGAATTTCAGCAGAAGTTCGAAATCCATCAAAAAAGTGAAGAAAAGGTATGCTGGATTTAATTGATGCTAAATGGGCAACGCTAGCCATGTCCATTACTTCCTGGACACTCCCTGATGCTAAAAGAGCGAAGCCAGTCTGCCGTGTCGCCATGACATCAGAATGATCACCAAATATGGAGAGCGCATGACTCGCTACAGCACGAGCAGAAACATGAAACACTCCAGGAAGAAGTTCACCCGAAACCTTGTACATATTGGGTATCATTAACAATAAACCCTGAGAAGCAGTAAAAGTAGTAGTAAGGGCTCCAGCAGCTAACGATCCATGAAGAGCACCAGCAGCTCCACCTTCGGATTGTAATTCAACGACTTGAACTGTTTGTCCAAAAAGATTTTTTCTACCATTGGCTGACCATTCATCCACCATTTCTGCCATCGTAGACGAAGGAGTGATTGGAAAAATCGCAGCAACATCAGTAAACGCATAAGCTACATGTGATGCTGCTGTATTACCATCCATTGTTTTCATTTTTTTTACCATTTTTTCCTCTTTTTTTATAATCTTTTTGCATGCAAACTTACATTTGCAACCTTCAGATATCATAACATATATGACTTGGAAGGTAAAACTGTTTAGCTTGCTTTGTATGTGTTTTTTATTTTGGTCGAATAATGCAATAACTGGATCGACGAATAACGCAAAATCCTGATTTGGTTTCAATTAATACAATATCAAGATTTTGGATTTGTCGGTTGATAGCAGCAATAAAATCAACAAAAGGAAACCATTTGCCAGTTTCTTTTTCAGCAGCTTCGTAAAGTGATTTCATATGAAACAAAAGAGTGACAGTTTCCAGGGCATGAGTTGAATCCTGGCTTTTAAGCTTGATGAGCTCTTCTTCTTTTTCGTGACCAACAAATGAATTGTATTCATCCTGCATATATTCTAATGATTCAGGAGTAGTTTGAAGGAAAATTTCACGAAAATGCTTTTTTGCTTCCTTCATTTCTTCTGCAGTACTCTGTCTGTCAATGTTAAGCATTGCTTGCTTTACTTCGTCAATAGTAATTAAGCGCTTCATTGTCGATCTTCTCCTTTCTTTTCTAATGCAAAAAATTGATATTGATTATTATTCATGAGTATATGATAATATTCTTTCTTTTCCACTCTTTAAGAAGCTTTTCTCTTATTGAACTTTTCAATTCAGGTTTACAAGACTAATTTTTAATTATAATGTTATTGGAATTGAATCAGCAATGCATGATTTCGTACAAAGATTAAGGAGGAAATATGCTGACAGAAAACAAACCCGGGAAAAATGTTTTGCTTATGGGCAACCAAGCTGTGGTAAGAGGAGCTTTGGAGGCTGGTGTTGACGTAGCTGCGACCTACCCCGGAACTCCAGCTTCTGAAATTGGAGATAACTTTGCCAAAATTGCTAAAAAAGCTGGAATTTATTTTGAATATGCTCCCAATGAAAAAATTGCTTTTGAAACTGCACTTTCTGCATCATGGTCTGGATTAAGATCAATAGTTTCAATGAAGCATGTTGGCTTAAATGTAGCTGCTGATGCTTTGATGTCAATAACTTATGGAGGAACTGAAGGAGGCATGGTTATAGCTATGGGTGATGATCCCTCCTGTTTTTCTTCACAAAATGAACAGGATAGCAGAAACTATGCTCGTTTTGCACAAATACCCTGTCTTGAGCCTTCTAATGCCCAAGAAACCAAAGAAATGGTAAAATATGCATTTGAGCTTTCCGAACAATTCAAGCTTCCAGTCATGATTAGAGAAACAACTCGAATTGCCCATGGCTCAGGCAACGTTTCTTTCGGTCCATTGCCTGAAAAAAAACGGTCGGGTGAGTTCAAGCGTGATAAAGTTAGAAAAGCTGTTCTGCCAGCTCACGCATATCAACTTCATCCTGATCTTTTAAAACGAATTGAGACTCTCAGTGCTTATATTGAAAATTCACCCTGGGTAAACATGAAACTCAAAGGAAAAACTGGTATCATCGCTAATGGAAATACAATGAATTATGTAACCGAATCCCTTCAGTACGAAAATCTGGAAAATGAAGTTTCCACCCTCCATCTTGGTTGTACTTATCCACTCCCCCGGAAATCTATTGAGACTTTCATCAAGCATTGCGATCTTGTTTTGGTTTGCGAAGAACTCGACCCCATAACTGAGAATACTGCCAAAGAAATCGCTTATGATTTAGGATTGCCATGTAAAATCCACGGCAAAGACCTTCTGCCTTTAACGTACGAGTTTGATACAGGCATTATTCATCAAGCACTGGTTAAAATGATTGGATTGAGCCCTAAGGAGAAATTTGATTCCAAAGTTAAAATCAATCCCGAAATGCTTCCCCCAAGATATCCTGTTCTTTGCCCTGGTTGTCCTCATCGAGCAACTTTTTATGCTATTCGAAAGGCCTTTCCAAAGGCTGTTTATACCAGCGATATCGGTTGCTACACTCTGGGCATCCAACCTCCTATGAATGCGGTGGATACCTGCGTTTGCATGGGTGCTAGCATAAGCATGGGCGTTGCTTTTTCTAAATTTCTACCTGATAAAGTTGTTGCTACCATTGGTGATTCCACTTTTTTTCATACAGGGATCCCCGCATTGATAAATGCCGTTTATAACGGATCCAAAGCAACCGTAGTTATTATGGATAATAGTATTACTGCCATGACAGGTCAGCAACCTTGTCCTTCCTGCGGCATATCTTCATTAGGAGACAGTTGCCCCCCTATATTGCCCGAGAATGTAGCTCAAGCGCTTAATATCCCTTTTATTCGAGTGGTCGATCCCCTGGATTTACATCATACTATTGAAGTCATGAAAGAAGCTGCCAAGCTGGACGATACATCGGTGATCGTATCCCGAAGCATCTGTTGTATGATAGATAAGAATAAATATGTTTTGGCCGAAGTCATTGAAGACGAATGTATTGGTTGCCAGATTTGTACTAAAACATATGCCTGTCCTGCTTTAATATGGAATATGGATATAAAGAAAGTACATATCGATGAAACACTTTGCAATGGCTGCGGAGCTTGTATTCAGGTTTGCCCCTCAAAAGCAATCCGGAGAAAGGAGTCATAGGGTATGAATAACAACAACGAATACAATATTGTTCTATGTGGTGTTGGAGGACAGGGCACTATTCTGGCTTCAAAAATATTGGCTCAGACTGCTATCAGGCAGGGTATTAACTGCCGGGTTGGAGAAACTCATGGCATGTCCCAACGAGGAGGTTCGGTTATTTCTCATTTCCGTATGGGAAAATCAGTGCAAGGAGCTATCACTCCTGTCGGTCATGGAGATTTAATGCTGGCTTTTGAACCTGTTGAAAGCTTAAGGTATTTAAATTTCATGAAAACAAAAGCATCTGTGGTATTGAATACTCATCCTATCATTCCTACTTCAGTCAATGCTGGTCTTGCAAAATACCCCCTGGAGTCAGAAATAAAAAAGGTTTTAGAAGATTATCCTCTCGAAATAATTGGATTTGATGCTTCTTCCATAGCCCATCGACTGGGCTCTGTAATAGCTTTGAATATGGTTATTCTTGGTGCTTCAGCCAGTTTGCCTACTTTCCCATTTTCTGCTGAAGAGATGAAAAAAAGTATCGAGGAACTGGTTAAGCCCCAATTCCTCGATCTTAACATCAAAGCTTTTAATGCAGGTTTTGTGAAGGAAAACAGATAAAACTTAGTTAACCGATAATAACACAGGTGATAGTTTTCGTTACTCCAGGGATAGCTTGAATCTGTTCATTGACAATTCTGCCAAGGGATTTAAGGTCCTCGGATTCAACCAGCAGAATCAAGTCATACGGACCAGTTACTAGCGATACATCTTTTACGCCCTGGATTTGTTTTATTTTTGCAAGAGCTTCATCGGTTTTTCCTGCCTGGGCTTCAAGTAAAATATATGCTTTTGATACCATATGTCCCTCCTTAATTAAGACTTAATTTTATTATATTGCGCCATGCTATATAGTAAAGAAAAAAAAGCAGTATTTGAGGGTTTCATGACTAATTGACAAGCATTTCTTTTATGCTAAGGTAAATTTTGTTAACATTCTGGAATTGATTGGTCAACGATGAAGGAGTGATAATGGAATTCATTTGCAAATGGCCAGTAATTAATAATGATTGAAATATCTGTTCTATTAATCTTGATATTCATGATTATTGGTATGCTATTTGTGCTTGAGATTGAAAATCTTTTATCAGCAGTTGTTATGATGGGAGCTATCGGTTTTGGTCTCAGCGTCATTTTTTTAATGCTTGGTGCGCCCGATTTGGCTATTGTGCAAATTGCAGTCGAAGTAATATCGCTGGTCATACTCATCCGTGCCACCATCCATCGAGATATAAGGGAAAAGGCGGATGAATCTCTCTCGCCTGTTTCAAGAATTCCATTGCTGGTTTGTCTTGTTATTTTTTTTCTTATGGTTTACCCCGCAATTTCTTTATTACCCATTTTTGGGGAACCAGTATTTTTAAAATTCGCATCATCATCGATTTATTATCTTGAGCAAGGTTTTTCTGTTACAGGTGCTCCAAACATTGTATCAGCAATTATTCTTGATTTCCGAGCTTATGATACCCTGGGAGAAGCAATTGTTTTGTTTACTTCTGTGATCGGAGCACTTTCAATCCTAAGGTATCGAAACCATTATAAAGGCACTAAAAGTTTATGACTGGCATGACTGAAATTGTAAAAACAGTAACGGAATGGATTAAGGGTTTTATTATCTTTTATGGCATCTACATTGTGCTTTTAGGCCATCTTTCACCTGGAGGTGGTTTTGCTGGAGGAGTCATTATTGCCTGTTCATTTATACTGATAGAGTTAGCTTTTGGGCATAAAAGAGCAGAAAAAGAATTATCTGAAAAGGGAAGCCATTTGTTAGACGAGTATGGGGCTATAAGCATACTATTGTTGGGATTACTGGGATATTTTCTCCCTGCTCTTCCATTTTTTTCTAATGTACTTCTTCATTATTTTGGAAATTCTCCATTCCATTTATTATCAGCTGGATCTATTCCTTTGATAAATCTGGCTATTGGAATAAAAGTTGGTACTGGACTTTATTCAGTTTTTTCAGGACTGTCTCATTATCAATCAGATTTACAGGAAAAAGAGGAGTAGAATGATTTATGCTCTTTGTATTTTGTTATTTTTATTAGGTTTATATGGTGCTTTAGTCAAGAAAAATCTTATTAAAATAATTATTAGCCTGGCGATGATGAACCATGCAGTCAATCTTTTTTTTATTCTTCTTGCTTATAGAAAAAATGGAATTGCGCCCATTATTAGTTCTCAGGAGAATGCTTCAATGCTTGCTTCAACTTCGGTTGATCCTTTACCGCAAGCTCTTGTTTTGACTTCTGTTGTCATAGGACTTGGAGTTACTGCTCTCATGGTAGCTTTAGCTATCAGGCTTTATCACAGCTATGGTACATTTGATATAACTAAAATTAGGAAACTTAGAGGATGATTAATTTTAGTCTTCTTCCCTTTTTTGTAGCATTACCACTCTTTTCTGCACTCATCCTTAACCTTATTGAAAAGAAACCTGGTTATGCATATATTGTTGCTCTTGGAACCACTTTTTTATTATCTGTTTTAGCTTTATTAAGTCCTATAGCGACAGGCACCTATTATGTCGGAGGCTATGGATCCTTTGCTGGAATTACTATGATGATGGATCCTTTCAGTCGAATTATTTTAATTATGGTTCAAGTTCTTGTTTTCCTTGCCTCCTGGTACTCGATAGGCTATATGAAGCACTATACTCGTAAATCTCGTTATTTTGCCTTTGTATTGCTTATGCTTGCTGGCATGAATGGTATGATCCTTACACAGGATTTTTTTAACTTATATGTTTTTATTGAAATAGCCACTCTTGCATCTTATGTTTTGGTTGCCTATGGTGGAAGATCTTACGAATTGGAGGCTTCATTCAAGTATCTTGTTCTTGGAAGCATATCTTCCCTTTTTATTCTTATGGGAATTGCATTGCTTTATAGCCAAACCGCGGCATTGAATATGGTTATTGTGGCACAGCGACTTGACATTTCTCATCCTATAACTTGGTTGATTATAGTTTTGTTTGCAGCAGGATTTGGCTTAAAATCGGCTTTGTTTCCTTTTCACAGCTGGCTCCCTGATGCACATTCATCTGCACCAGCTCCAATATCAGCTATATTGTCAGGAGTTCTTATCAAATCTGTTGGCATATATGTTATTCTTAGATTTTTCTTTAATATTATTGGTCCTGAATATGCTCCTTTGGTTTTGATTTCTTGGCTTGGAGCTATTTCGAGTCTGGTTGGAGTTATTCTAGCCATGGGACAGCATGACATTAAAAGATTATTAGCTTGTCATAGCGTTAGTCAGGTTGGATATATTTTTATTGGTATTGGGCTTGGATCCATATGGGGTTTGATGGGCGCAATTCTTCATATGATTAATCACTCAGCATTCAAATCACTTTTATTTCTAAATGCAGGCTCAATTGAACATGCAACAGGAGAAAGGGATTTTTTCAATATGGGCGGACTAAAGAAAAGGATGCCCTGGACAAATATTACCAGCTTTATTGGTTTTTCAGCCATTGGGGGCATTCCTCCATTAAATGGATTCTGGTCAAAATTAATCTTGATTTATGCCTGTATCCATGCTAACCAATTGCTTTTAGCTCTAATCATCGCTACCGTGGCTATCATGACCTTGACTCTTTTTCCCAAAATCCAAAAATATGTCTTTTTAGGAGAATTGCCTGATAAGTATCATCATGTAAAAGAAGTACCATGGTCTATGATAGCACCTATGTTGGTTTTATCCGCTTTCTGTATCGGCCTTGGTTCAATCTTTGTAGTGCCTGCATGGAGAGAGGCAATATTGATACCTGCAATCAATGTATTATTAAATGGATCCTGGTTCGAGGCCATAAGTTATGTTCCTTAGAAGTTTTTTGCGCATTTTTGTTGTTTTGAATATCTGTTGGGTATTGTTGGTATGGCCTTTTTCTGGTAGTGCAGGCGTTTCTGAACGATGGTTCATTGGTTTTGTTGTTTGTTTTTTCGTCGCTTACCTTGAAATCAGGACCTTACCCCAGTTTCCTTTGGTTTTTCCATGGTCGCCCCTTCGATGGTATTGGTTGTTTCGATTTGCTTTAAGATTCTTGCGCTTAATGCTTGTTGCAAATTTGGATGTAGCCTATCGTGTTTTGCATCCCTCTCTTCCCATTAAGCCAGGAATAGTAAAAGTTAAAACATGTTTAAAAAACCCTATGGCTCGATTGATTCTTGCTAATGCTATTACCCTTACTCCTGGGACCCTGGTTGTTGATATGGACTCCGATGGATCTTTGTATGTTCATTGGATATGTGTTCTAGATGAAAAACCCGAAATAGCTGAAAAATACATTATCAAGCCATTTGAGGATTTGTTGTACAAAGCTTTTGAATAGGAGGTTGCGAAATGTTTTACGATATCTTGTTTTTATTTGCACTTATTGCTTCAGTTTCGATGTGTCTTTATCGTATAGGCATGGGACCAACTCCTCCTGATCGCGGTGTAGCAATTGACATCCTGGGTACAGTCATGGTTGGCTTTTGTGTGCTTTCTGCTTTAAAAACCGGAAATGATTTTTATCTGGATGTTGCGCTTGCATGGACTCTTATCAGTTTCATTGGTGGCATATCTTTAGCAAAATTTCTGGAAGGCAGGCGGTATGATGATTAACATCCTGTCCATTTTTTTCTTATTTGTTGGAGTCTTATTTATGGTGCTGGGATGCTTGGGTCTGGTGAGATTGCCAGATGTATACAATCGCTTGCAAGCAGCAACCAAATGTGTTACTTTAGGCGTTTGCAGTATGCTTATAGGGGTAATTATTCAAAAAGGATTCTCTCCCATGAGCGGAAAAGCTTTGCTTTGTATCGTGTTTATTTTAATTACGTCACCAACTTCAGCCCATGCTTTGGCACGTGGAGCTTATAAGTCAAAAGTAAAACTGTGCAATGGCACAGTTTGCGATTATTACAAGCTTGATCCCAATCAAGAGAATTGTAATTGTGATGAGCCTTCAGCCTGAGCATTTCATCTTTATCTATATTGGGCTTCCAGTTATTTTTGGTTTTATACTCTCCTTTTCTCATCGAATGGTATCTCGTTATGCTTTTCATATTGCTTTTCTGATTATCTCCATCCTTTTTGCTTCATCCATTGCATGGTGGTTGGCAGGATGGAATTATCAAAGTATGTGGTTAAAATCGGATGCAATTACGCGAGTAATGCTTTTTTGGACTACTTTTTTTGCATGGATTATATGCCTTTATGCCAAAGGTTATTTTAAAGAAAAAACTACAGCTGCATTGTTTTATGGATTAAGTCTCATCACACTGGGCATAACCTATTTTACATTTCTATCTGATCATCTGGTGTTACTAGCCATTGGCTGGGGACTTTTAGGCCTTTGTCTATACTTAATGGTGGGCATGGCAGGTGATTGTTCCAAAGAAGCTGCTAAAAAAACCTTTATCATTGTTGGTGGCTCTGATTTATTCATGATTGTTGGGATAGTTTTGCTTTTTCATCTAACAAAAAGTGCTCAACTTTCTCAAATCAAGGTTTCTCTTGATCTTGCCCTTCCTATTGCTTCTTTTATCCTGATCTTTATTGGTGCTTTTGCCAAAGCAGGCGTATTTCCTTTTCATAGCTGGCTTCCAGATGCCTGCGAATGCAGTCATGTTCCAGTTACTGCTTTCTTGCCTTTATCTTTGGATAAGCTTTTAGGAATTTACCTTATGTTGCGTTTAGTTGGTTCTGTATTTGTTATGAATTCAGTTGTAGTCGTTTGCATGATGGCTGTTGGCTGTATCTGTATATTAGTTGCTGTAATGATGGCATTGGTACAACATAATCTTAAACGATTGCTTGGATACCATGCTGTTTCTCAAGTGGGATACATGGTTTTGGGTCTTGGGACTGGTACGATGATTGGAATGATGGGAGCAATGTTCCATATGATTAACCACACGATTTACAAAACACTCCTTTTTTTATCTGGCGGTATGGTTGAAAAATCTAACCATTCAGCTGATTTAGACCGTTTGGGAGGATTGATCAAAGTTCTTCCCATTACTTTTTCTGTCATGCTGATTGCTTCTATGGCTATTTCAGGCATATTTCCTCTCAATGGCTATTTCAGCAAACATGTCGTTTTGCATGGCATTATGTACACACAAAAGTATTATGGCATTAACTATTGGCAGATTTTTTGGATCCTGGCTTCAATCGGTGGCATATTAACTTTGTCCAGTTTTGTCAAAGTAATTTATGCTTTATTTATTGAAAAGCCCTGTCAAACTATAGCTTCTATTAAAGAAAATAATTTTTGGATGCTCCTACCCATGATTATTTTAGCTTTGTTTTGTTTAACTTTGGGTGTTATGACAGAAAACTTCACTAATCCCATGTTTTTGTCAAGTTTATCCGAAAAATATACCCATCTTCACTTCAACTTGCTCGAAGGATTCATATATTTGATAGCATATGCTTTAATTAGTACTGGGCTAGTTTTGTTATTAAAAAGACATGCTCGTTCTTGTCAAACCATAGGGATTCATTTATATGAAAAAGTTCGAAACAACAAAATGCTTAAAAATATTTATGACTGGGCAGAAAGCCACTATATGGATATCTATGATATAGGAAGAAGGGGCATTATCGGAGCGTCTTCCATATTAAGAAGCCTTCATACAGGAATACTGCCTAGTTATATTTTCTGGTTTATGCTTGGTACGCTTGTTTTTGTATTTTATTACTTTCGATTTTTGTAGAAATTATCATTTATAAGTGTATTTTCATTGATGCGGTAGATACTTTTATCCAGCGAAGAAAAATAAATATTATTATTTTCCACCACAGGTCTGGACCAAATTAATGATTTTGTATTGTATTTCCAGACAAGCTCGCCATTATTTGCATCCAGACAATACAAATCATGATAAGAAAATCCCCAGGGATGCTTTCTTTCATGTGCGCCAACATAAACTTTTCCATTGGTTACATATGGCGAAGAAGTGCCCTGGGAATCAATTCGGTAAGTCCATAGGCGTGTGCCTTCAGTCATGTCAAAACAAGAAACACTGGGATCAGTTTTGCCTCCAGAGATGAATAAACATTTATTATAAATCATTGGCAGACAATCGATGGTATGGCATACCTGGATCTTCCATTGAATAGTCCCGTAGGTGGATTCGATGCAATATATCCAACCCTTTTCTGTGCCAAGGATGATTTGATTGTCTTCTTTGATAACTTTACTAACAAACAAATCCTCAATTTGATTCTTCCAAATCATTTCTCCGCTTCGAACATCAAAACAAAAAACTTTATTGTAGCTGGTACATATTAATCTATGCTCCTCTTCAATCTCGATGCATAGTGGATTATCCAGCTTGGGCTTTTCCCATCTTTTTGAGCCGTCTTCAATTCTAAGGAAAAGCTCATGAGATATTGCAACTCCATCAGAATATGCCATTAGATTTTCTGATGAAACAGGAATAGGCTTGCTCCAAAGAAGTTCTCCGCTACGGGCATCCAGCGCAAGCAATTCAGCAGTATCATAAAAAAGCGTTGAGGTTGGTTCCATGGGAGTTTTTTTTAATATAAGGTAGCAAACCCCATTTACAACTGGGGAAAGCTCAGTAATTTGCCCTTGATATTGTTGCCTCCATTGACAGGTTCCTTTTTCTTTTTCCAAAGCGTATAAAATCCGAGGAGAGGCAATCAAGATCAAATCTTCGTAGATTTCGGGATGGTGGGTAAGATATGAAGGCGTAGCATGCTTCCATGCTACACAAGTAGGAGCTTGAGCAGTATGGATAAAGGATATTGTTGCTAATAAAAACATAAGCCCAATCACCAGGGATAAACTAATCAGTATACTTTTCTTTTTCATCGATATATCCTTCCTATCGATTTCAATGTATACCTGTTAAACGCTGTGAAAAAAATAACAATATTCAATCTTATTCTAACATCATTACAAAAAAAAACAACAGAGAGTATCCTTGAAATGAGACTCCATAGCTCATAATTTGATTTTTACTTATCAATATTTTGAATATAATGTGAATGTTTGCGAAATGATGTGTAAAAAAAATGAAAATGATTTTAATTTAAATGATCTAAAGCTAAAAGGCACGAAACAATGAATGTTTTAACATTTTTTATTGTATTGCCTTTTTTGTTTATGCTACTCGAATTGTGCTCAATTAAAAAAATGAGACAATATTTACCTCACCTTACAACATTTTTATCATTTATTTTACTTTTAATGCTGATCATCATTCATCAAATCCCTCATTTTGATCTTATCAAAGTTACCATCGTTTCTGCTTCGCCTATTGATATCAGTTTTCGTATTGACATCCTGGCCTGGCTGGCTTGTTTCTTTTGTTGCCTCGTCTGGTTTACATCCTCGTTGTTTTCCATTTACTATTCTAAAAGTGAAAGCCTTTTCAGGATTAAACGATATCAGTTTTTTTCAATTTTCAATCTCTATATCATCCTTTTAATCTTTTTGTCTGCCAATATGATCACCTTTTTTATCTTCTTTGAACTTTTGCTGGTTGTTTCATATGTTTTGATTATTCATTATCAGACTCCTGAAACCTATTCGGCAGGGATTCGATATCTCTTTTTTCAAATTGTGGGGGGAATCATTTTGTTATTTGGCGTTATCCTTACCTATTCTTTTCTTAAAACAACCTCATTTCACTCTGGTGGTTATCAAAACCTCGTTTCAACTCCTTTTTTCTCTCTCATATTTTGGTGCTACGTTATTGGATTCTCTATTAAAGCAGGTTTGTTTCCTTTTCATATATGGCTTCCCGAGGCTCATCCTGTAGCTCCTGCTCCTGCTTCAGCACTTTTATCGGGTATGGTGATCAAAACAGGAACATATGGTATGCTAAGGGTATTTATCGAAATTTTTGGCATCAGAAATCTTGCAGGAAGAACTGATATTTATGTTTTAATTATTTTGGCAATATTTACTATGTTCTGGGGATCAGCCATTGCTATAGGGCAAAACCATTTAAAAAGAATTCTGGCTTATTCCAGTGTTAGTCAGGTAGGCTATATCATTATGGGGACTGCCTTTTTATCGCCTCTTTCTCTTTTAGGAGCTTTATTGCATATATTGGGTCATAGCCTTGTAAA
>CAZMFK010000018.1:0-4020 GCA_964565545.1 uncultured Caldisericota bacterium
GATCGAAATAACAGAATCTACCATCCGCCAAGTACAGGCACAAGCTGTTCAAAATACAGTTCGCGAGGATAGCTGGATCAAAATACAATTTCAGCTTGGAGATGCTGGAACCTTGCTTCCCTCTGACAGCATCCATTGTTTTTTTGATGATGGCTTCCTCTTGCCCCGGAGCATTACAGAAGGTATTTTGTTGAATGGGACTCCAGTTAAGCCTGAACACATTCAGCTTGACGATGCAAAAGGGATGGTAACCTTAAAAGTGCAAAGTGAGCTCAAGTCCGGGAGTTTGGTTACGCTCGAATTCAGGCCTGAAGCTGGATTACGCAATCCTCCCGAAGCAGGGCCCTATACCCTTGGGATATCCAGCACAAAAGAAACCCGCACTATTGCCTCTTCCGAATTTCGAATCATTCCTTTACCTATCACAATCTATCAGCTTGATCCCCACCAGGCAGAAGGAAAGGACAACTGGCACATGACTGAGCCCACGCTTACCCTTGGCGCTCAAAGCGAGGATAAGGATCGGCTTCGTATATTTGTTTCCATTAATCATAACGACTGGGTAGAATATCAGCAACCCATCGTATTTTCTTCAGGAGAGCATTTTATTCGATTTTACAGCCAGCATAGTCTATCAGCTAAAGAAGAGCCTCAGTCCATCCAGATCAAGGTCGATACCAAACCTCCTTTGATTCAGGCAGAAGAAGATGTCATCCATACCAACCGCAGCCCTTACACCTTGTCATTGACCGTGATAGAATCTTATTTCGATTATGCTCTGGTCAATGAACAGCGTATTAACTCATTGCTTGATGGAAAAATCAATATGCAACTTATTTTGGAAGAAGGCGAAAATCCAATCGAAATACAAGTTTACGATCAAGCAGGTCATCGTTCCGCTTACCAAATGATGATTATTCTTGACACTCAAGCTCCATTGCTTGAAATTATAGATCCTCCGCCCTGGTCTCGCTCCATCCGAAACAAAATATGGGTCATAGCCAAAACTGAGCCCGAAGTTGTCTTGGTTTGTAATGATGAAATTTTACGTCATGTAGAAGGGTTTTTTGAGGGATATATTCCGTTGGTTCACGGCTTGAATGCTTTAAATTTTGTTGCCAGAGACAAAGCTGGCAATGAAAAAAAATACACCCTTCCTATCCAGTACGCAGCCATGTTTCGCGCCGAAATCTTTATTGATAAAATCAAAGCCCAAACTAGTTTTGGTGAAGTTGAATTTGACGCCCCTCCATTTATTGAAAAATCCTACAGCATGGTTCCACTGAGGATTTTTGCCGAATGGATGGGTTTTCGTATAGATTTTGAGCCTGTGTTCCAGATCATTACTTTGTCAGAACCTGGCGGAAAAACTATCAAAGCCCAAATTGGCAATACCACTTTTACGGTGGATGAAGTTAAAAAAGTTCTTCCTGTCCCTCCAACGATACGCAATGGTCGAACTTTTGTACCTTTGCGCTTTTTTGCTGAAGAACTTGGCTTTGAAGTTGACTATATTAAAGAAAGGCACAGTGTTATCATAGAATACCATGAACCTTCTTAGTCATGTACTATTTTATGCTGCGCTCTTTTTTTATTCGCTGACAGCTTTCTTCTTTATTCGTTTATTCATCTGGAAACGGTACAGCGAACATTTCTACTGGAAAAAGCGACCCTTTATTACCCGATTGGACATTGATTATCTGGCTCGTCATCACCAAAAAGAATTGCCTTTTATCAGTTTGCTGGTGCCTGCAAGAGATGAATCCCTTGTCATCGAGAGAACGATCTCCAACCTGCTCCAAATGGATTATCCCTCTGATCGATATGAAATCATTATCATTACAGATGAGCGTGAAGAGATTGTTTTTCTCCAACAACAAAAAGCTTCTCCTTCCACTACAGCTGATATATCGCGTAGGTTGCAAATCCAGGGTAAAACTGCGGGATCCAATGTGAAAGTTCTTACTGTTCCAGTTGGTTTTGATGGAGCGTACCCTGGCACTATCCTTTCCATGGAAACTCCCTCTACCAAGGGACGTGCTTTGAATTATGCTCTTGCCTATTTGGATCATCGTTCAGTTGTGTTGGGCTTCTATGATGCAGAAAGCCGTCCCGATCATAAAACCCTGCTTTACGTCGCTCATGAATATCTCCAAAAGAGTGATCAAATGCCTATTCTGCAGGGCCCATTGTTTCAAGTGCGCAATTATTATCGGCTGGGTCCTGTATCAAGGCTGGGGGGCCTATTCAAGGCAGTTTCCCATGATTGGTATCTGCCAGTCATATTCCGCTCGCTTCCATTTGTGGGGGGTACCCATTTCTATACTCCGCGTTCAACCATTGAACAGGTAAAAGGATTTGATCTATCTGCTCTGACCGAGGATTTGGATTTTGGCATTCGGGCAGCTCGTGAGCTTGGCAAAAAAGTTGAATTTCTTCCCCTCATTTCCACCGAACAAACTCCTCCCCGCTTCCGTCAATACTTCCATCAACGCTTGCGATGGGCTGCAGGCCATCTACAGGTCATGAAGAGCTTAAGTAAAAAAGATCCAATGTTTTGGGGTCTTTTTTTCCAGGGACCTTTTGAGTGGATTTTGTATCAAGGCGCCGCACTCACAGTTATAGGTATGAATTTACTTTTTCTTTTTGCCAGTGTAGGATGGATATCGCCATCGTTACTCAAATTTCCTTTTTCAACAGAAACAGTATTTGGTTTTTTAAATATTCCATATTTTCTTTTCTCATATTATTGTTTTAGGCGCTATGCTTTTACTTATGACCGTGATAATCCACTAAGCCAAATGCTTCCTGGCATGGACATTGTAAAAATTGTTATTTCCTCTTTGCTGGTTTTTTTACTACCTCTACCCTATACTTATGCTGTATGCTTAAATCTGTTCAAACGAAAACCAAATGTCTGGGTAAAAACTGCTCGAACAGCCGAATAATACCTATCATCATCTCACTGATGATTTTAATTAGCCCATTGTATTGCATGCCTTCAGTGCTGGTTATCTCCACATCAAAACCACCATCTTCCGAACAATCTCAGTATGGCAATCTTTGCATCTGGGCATTTATGGAATATTTACTATGTCAGCAGCATCCAGCTTCATCTGATTTCAATGCATTTTTGGATTTGGCGGAACGCCAGCTCAACCAGTGGGGAAGACAGGGATTTAATCGTTCTATTTACAGTTCAACGATCATTGATACCATAGCTGTAACTGATATGAGTGAAGAGCAACTTCATCAGTCCATGGTCTACGAAAAGGATAATTGGAATTTTCACTGTGACTACGAACTAAACAAAGCATCCAAATGGGGAATCAGCAAAGACGTTCGTCCTTATTTATTTGATATTGATGATATCACAACAGTAGTCTTTTATCTCATTCATATTGCCCCTTGTGATACCCGAGCAGGATCTCTATCTGCGGATGGGTCCCGCTACTGGCTTTTAAAGCAAGAGTGGCAAAAACGTAAATCTGACTAAACAAAAAAGCTCTTTTTAGCTCTTTTTTTATTTTTTTATTTCCATTTTTTGATTTTTTTTAAAAATAATGCCTTTTTACTATTGACAAATTAGAATACTATTTGTAAAGTCAAAATATGTTTAAAGAACGTGATATATTAGCGTCTTTACAACCGTTTTTCAATAGTCCTGAAGCCGTATTTATCGCTGGCATGAGGCGTACAGGCAAAACTACTTTACTTAAATATCTTTATTCAAAAATTGAGACAAAAAATAAATTATTTCTGGATCTCGAGAATCCCATTAACCGTAAGTACTTTGAATCCGATAACTACGAAAAAATTAAATCCTCTCTTGAAATTTTAGGTCTGGATTTTTCTTCATCACGGATTGTATTATTTCTCGATGAAATCCAATACTTCCAATCACTCCCATCTATAGTGAAATATTTCATCGATACCTACCGTGTAAAATTCTTTTTAACTGGATCAATTCATTTTTATTCCAAAAAGCTTTTTGACGAATCTCTTGCAGGAAGAAAAGCA
>CAZMFK010000018.1:4030-12436 GCA_964565545.1 uncultured Caldisericota bacterium
GTATTTGATCTTCCACCCTTAACATTTAGGGAGTTTTTACGCTTCAAAGGCAAGAAGCTCAACCCCCCCACGCATAACAATGGGAGCATATCCAAGCCCATTTTTGATGTCCTCTCCACCATGTATGAAGAATATATCCTCTTTGGTGGATTTCCGGAGGTCGTGCTAAAAAAGACCTACGACGAAAAAAAGCGAGCCCTTGAAGATATTTTTGCTTCATTTTTTAAATTTGAAATTGTCCAATTGAGCTCTTACCGAAAGAGCGAAGTTATTCGCGATCTGATGCTTCTTCTCATGAAACGATCCTGTCAGCGTCTTGATATTCAAAAAATATCCCAGGAACTTAAAATCTCACGCGCTACTACCTACGAATATTTGCGTTTTCTTGAAGATGCTTATTTCATAAAAACGATTCGACCTTACCTTAGTGAAAACAATCTTGAAATACGAAAAGCATCCCGCGTTTATATTTGTGATGTCGGACTCATTAACCAGTTTACTCGAGTGCCTGAAGAATACGTATTCCAAAATAGTTTTTTTCAAAATCTGCAAACCAAAGGAGTCCTCAAATATTATGAGCGCAAAAGTGGAGCAGGCATCCATTTCATCCTCAACGACCAGCAAGCCTATCATGTAGTTTTGCATCCCTCTAAAACTGACTCTCAACGCTTAAAACGGATTGCCAGCGAACTGGGTATTGAGGATTTTTCCCTGATTGCCAAAGACTTTTCAGAGCTTGATGCGGTGGAGTATGCCTTTATGATATGACCCATTTTGCCAAACTGAACCGCTTGAAAAAAGGATGGTATTTATGACAAATGAAAAACAGAATTTTAAGATTGATAGTAAAAGATCTTTTTGGAAAAGGAGAAATAAAATGAGAAAAAGTATAAGCTGGATAGTAACGTTATTTCTCGTTCTTTCTCAATTGGTGTATATCCCTTCCGTTGCTGCATTGAGTGCAGCCAACGTGACGGTGAATCCACCTATAGCAGGAAAAGAAGCATCGTATTCGATTGTCTTCACCCTGGGTTCAAGTACTGCTCATGCTGTTCCTGGTCCTGCCAGCAATGGCTATATCCGCATTACTTTTCCTTCAGGTACCACCCTGCCCTCTTCTATGGGCACTACCCACGTCACAGTTAATGGAACCGATACTCCTTCGGCTCCAGTGATTTCGGGTACTTCCGTACGGGTTATGGTTCCTGCTGCTATTTCCGAGGGTACTACTGTTACCCTTGTTTTTACAGTTAATGCGGGTATCAAAAATCCTACCTCTACTACCGGTATGCTTAAGCTCAAGGTAGAAACAGGTTATCTGGTGGGTACCACTCAAACTGTTATTGAAGCTGCAGTAGATTCCAATCCATATTTCATTGGATCTCCAGCTACGGTTACGCCTAGTCCCAATACAGATCTAAGCACTTTTGTCGAATACAAGATCGTATGGAAATTAGGCAATGAAGGCGCCCTGGTTAAAAACTCCGGGACCATTACTCTAACCTTTCCCTCTGCCTATCTGATGCCGGATGGAGCTTTTGCAGGAGCCATTCCTGCTTCCTATATTCGGGTCAACAATACAGCACTCAGCTCTTCCGCCACTTGCACCAAAGCTGCTGCGGGAGACCCTTTGGTGATTGAGTTTAAAACTCCTCTGGATTTATCCAACAATACAACCGTTACGGTTATCCTGACCAACCAGGTTGGTATGATCAACCCTGTAGCAGGGGACTATACCATTGATGTCCATACTTCCAAAGAGACCACCGATATTGAGTCAGAGACATACACTATTGTTAATGCTGTTAAATTTATTGATTTGGATGCAGGCAAGCCTGGCGTACAGGGTGTTTTAGTCGATCCGCCAGTGGTTAGTGCTGAAGCTGAATATATCATAGGTATTACCAATGATATCCCACTTTCAGTTAATGTAGGCACGATCACCTTTTCCTTTCCTCAGGGTACTACGCTTCCTACCACCATTCCTGCGAGCGCAGTCACTTTTGATGTGGATGGAACAGAGTATAGCTTAGTTTTCAACCCCACCCGCTCAGGTAATAATATTACCCTCACTGTACCTGACAATGTTCCTGCAAATTCAGATATTACAGTCACTTTCGATCGTTCTCTAAAAATTAAAAATCCTTCTACAGCCAATATTTATTACCTACAGGCAATGACTTCGTCTCAGCCTTTCTATCGAATATCGCCTCCCTACGCTATTGGTACAGCTGTTACCAATGTCAAAATCACTCCCTCTCCTGATACTGCAGACTCTACCAATGTCCAGTACGTTGTGGAGTTTCGTCTCGGAGCGAATGGAGCGCTTACTGGAAATACCGACAAGATTTACATTATGCTCAAACTCGCTGCTCCCACCATGCCTTCCACTATCTCAGCTGCTTCTGTGCTGGTAGGCAATGATCGCACCATTATTGCCACTCAGGTTGAAAATACTACTTTGCCTACAGATCTACTGGATGCTGGATATGTCCGTTTGATTGTAACACCTCCCAAAGACATTGCTGCCAACCAAAATGTCAAAGTCACTTTTTTAGCTTCAGCTGGCCTGCAAAACCCAGCTGCAGAAAGTCTTAAAGGATATGTTCGTACTAACAAAGAGCCCATTACCATGGACTCTCCCTATTATCTGATTGTAGATGCCTGCCTGGTGGGCAATATTATCGTCAATCCTCCCTCTGCAAGCTCTGAAGCTGTATATACCGTGCCAGTTACTATTGGCCAAGCATTGACGAAAGATACTGATACCATTTCTGTAGCTTTTCCTCAGGGTACTACTATGCCTACCAACATTTCTCCTGGCAGCATTACAGTCAATGGCACTCCCCTCAATTTTGCGCCCACAGTTTCCAACAGGGTCATCACTTTTCGTGTACCCGACAATTATACTGCAAGCACTTTACTAACTATCATCTTTACAGCAGCAGCAAAGATTAAAAATCCGACTACTCCTGGTCTTTACACTTTGCAGGTTCTTACTTCCATGCAACCCAATTATCGGGTATCGCCACCTTATGGGATAGGCACCTCCGTTACGAATGTCAAAATAACTCCTTCCCCTGATACTGCTGGATCTACCAATGTCCAGTATGTGGTTGAGTTTCGTCTTGGCGCTAATGGAGCCCTGACTGGCAATACCGATAAGATTTACATTATGCTCAAACTCGCTGCTCCTGCTATGCCTTCCACACTTTCTCCCGCCTCTGTTTTGGTAGGCAATGACCGTACGGTTATTGCTACTGAAGTCGAAAATACTACTAATCCTGATACTCTGCCTGTTGGTTACATTCGATTCGTAGTTACGCCTCCCAAGGATATTGCTGCCAACCAAAATGTCAAAGTCACCTTTTTGGCTTCTGCAGGGATCACCAACCCTGGAGCTGAAAGTTTGAGAGGATATGTCCGCACCAACAAAGAACCCATTACCATGGAATCTGCTTATTATATCATCGTCGATGCTGTCCTGGTGGGTCCTGTTGTCGTCAATCCACCTTCTGCCAACTCAGAAGCTACATATACCATTCCAGTCACTATCGGTCGAGCGCTGGTTAAAGATATCGACACTATTTCCGTTGCGTTTCCCCAGGGTACAACCGTTCCTTCAAATATGACTCCTGGCAGCATTACAGTCAATGGCACTCCTCTCAATTTTGCGCCCACCGTATCCAACCGTGTCGTAACTTTCAGGGTGCCTGACAACTATCCTGCCACGACTCTTTTGACCATTGTCTTTACTGCTTCCGCTCGAATTAAAAACCCTACTACTGCTGGATTATACGAACTTCAAGTCATGAGCTCCATGCAACCCAATTATCGAGTGTCTCCGCCTTATGGTATCGGCACTGCGGTATCTGGCTTAAAAATTACACCCAGCCCACAAACCAAGTTTTCAACTGATGTCCAGTATGTGATCGAATTTCGTTTGGGAGCCAACGGGGCTTTGCGTGGAAATACCGATCAAATAATCTTATTGCTACCTTTGTCAGCTCCTACTATGCCCGATGTTATTTCTGGCTCTTCCGTCATGGTAAACAATGATTTGTGTACGATCAACATACAGGTTGAAAATACCTCCACTCCTGTAGATGTACTACCTTCCGTTGAATATGTTCGTTTGATCATTACCCCGCCCAAGGACATAGCTTCCAATCAAAACGTCAAAATTACTTTTATGCCCTCAGCAGAGCTTCAAAACCCTGCTGAAGGCAATAAGAGAGGTTATGCGCGCACATCCCAGGAACCCATCCTGGTTGAATCCGAGTATTACTTGATTGCTGATGCGATAGACATAAATAGCGTTATAGTCAATCCTCCCTCCATTTCTGTTGAAGCAGAATATGTAATTGAATTTGTAATTGGCACTAATTTGAATCAAAATACCGGCACTATTACTGTTTCTTTTCCTACTGGCACTACAGTCCCTACCAACATACCCAATGCTGCTATTCAAATCGAACAAAACCTGGTAGTCCAAAACCTAACTGTCAATCCTCAGGTTTCAGGCACCCGAGTGATTATTACCACTCCCATGAACCTGGCTGCTAATCCCCTTCAACCCATCAAGCTAACTTTCAAAAAAAGCGCCGGGATAAAAAACCCAACTCGTCCTGGTCTCTATTCCCTACAAATGATGACTTCAGCTCAGCCCTATTTCCGTGAATCTCCCCTTTATACCATTGGTTCTTCTGTTAGTGCTGTCAAGATTACGCCCATGCCCAATACCTTGGCAGAACAAAATGTGGAATACCATGTCGAGTTCAAGACTGGCACCGTCAATCTTAGGGCCAATCTGGATCAGATATTCGTATGGCTTCCAATCTCCGGAGTTTCTCCCTCCCCCCTATCACCTGCCACCATTTTAGTTAATGGGCTATATACCACTCTTAGCACATCACATTCTGTGGAAGTCATCGACACAATACCCTACACCAAATTTGTGATCACTGTTCCTGCTGAAGTCAGACAAAATACAACCGCAAAAATCGTCTTTCTTACTTCCTGTGCTTTGGCAAACCCCATGCTTGAGGGTATGTACAAAGGGTATGTCGCTACCTCTCTTGAAGATATCCGCATTGAATCGGAACTTTATGCAATAGTTGATTCTGTCCGTTTTCCTGAATTTGTACCAGGAGATGGACGATCAGTTCTTCCCAAGCCCAATGCCATCAAATTGCCTGCACAATATCTTATTAATTTCCAGACCACTCCTGGCAAGCCTAATCTTTTAGCGAACATTGGTACGATTTCAATTGTCTTTCCTGTTGGCACCAAAATTCCTGGTACCATATCCTCTGGTTCTATATATGTTTCCAAAACGCCCAATCCTATATGGGGGGCAGGTACGCCTGATGGTGTCATATGTCCACCTCCAGTGGGTACTATAGTGACCCAGCCAGTCGTGGTTTCCGGCCAGGAAGTTACCTTTAAAACCCCTATCCAAATTATTGGCGGGGATACAGTGTATGTGCTATTTTGCCTCTCTGCAGGCATTGAGAACCCACCTGATCCTGGTCTTTATTCTTTGCAAATCAAGACCAGTTCCCAACCAAATTATGGCATTTCGCGTTCTTATCTCATCCGCTCTACGATCGAAAAACCTGTAGTAACACCTATACCAGCAGTTACTTCAGAGCCTGCTGACTATACCATACAATTCAAGCTTGGGGCCAATGGAGCTCTTAGTGCTAATGTGGATAAAATATTCGTAGCTTTTAAGAAAGATCCAGCCAATATTATTGACTACACTACCCCACCTGCTGGCAATATTGCTCCCTCTTCCATTAAAATCAATGGAATCTTTGCTACTACCTTCTCCATGGTTCAAACAGCTGCAGTTTTGCCTGCAAATGTTGACAACAATCCAGGTTGGGCTGAGTACCGCTGGTTTGAAATTCAAACCCCCATTGCTCTTGAAGCGGAACAGGAAGTTACTCTTGAAATCCTCAAGTCTTCTGGTTTGGTCAATCCAGTCAATGCAGGTAACCATATCCTGGTAGCCTGGACCAACAAAGAGCCTGTAGCTATCAGTTCTTATGAATATGTTTTAGGCGATTCCATTAAAAACGTTACAGTTCCTCCCCCCCACCCTAATCCTCGAACCGCAGGGAGTTTCGCGGAGTATTGGATTGAATTTAATTTGGGAACATCGCCAGTTAGTGCTTTGACAGCAAATGTCAGTACTGTTACGGTCACTTTTCCGGAAGGTACTGTAGTTCCTTCTTCAATTAATCCCGCTGATATCAAAGTATGTTGGGGTGCAGCCTGTACTCCTACTAACTCTGTCTTGCCTCCTGTCATCGTTAACGAACGTTCTGTCCAGTTTGTAATGCCCATTGATGTAGCTCCAAATCGCCTGGTCAAGGTTCTTTTTACTAAAGGAGCCAAGATTGCCAACCCTGAAACTCCCGGTTCTTACAGACTAAAGGTCAGAACTTCTTCGCAACCTATTGATGCTCATTCAAATTACTATACTATTCTTTCCACCAGCGGAATTCCAAGAGTTGTTGCTGATCCTCCTGTGATCAACTATGAAAATGTTGCATACACCGTAACCTTTCTTACAGGGGTTAACGGTTCACTAAGCTCTGGAATAGACAAAATTAAAGTTTACTTTGATCCTACTTTGGCAGGATTTCTTGACAATCCGGATCTTTATCCGCTATTAAACACAGCTATTCCTCCAAATTCTATTCATGTCAATGGAGTACCCATTACAAGTATTCCTACCAAAGTCAATTCAGCAACTCGTCTACAATACCTTGAATTTATAACTCCAGTTGATATAGCCTCTAGCGAAGAAGTCAAAGTTGAAATCATGGGGATCACCGGCATAAAGAATCCTGGAGTGGTTGGAGCTTATCGACTGGTGATTGAAACTTCCTCCGAGCCCACTCCTGTCGAGTCCCTTGAATTTAGCCTGTTTTCTTCCATTTCAACGCCAATTGTCACTCTTTCCGTATCCGATGCTACTCTGCCCAAACCCAAAGGCACGACTCCCCATGCAATAATTCAAGTTGATATTGATTTTTATACTGGACCAGCAGGTAATTTAGTCAAAGATATTGGCACAATCACCATTGAATTTCCTGATGACACTTATCTGCCAATTGCTTTTGCCCCTGGCAGTATCAAGGTCAATGGTATCACTCTGGTCGAAGCGCCGGTAGTTGATCCCGTTCATCGAACGATTACTATGAAGACACCTGTCAGCATTGCTTCAAGTGCTGCAGTCAAAGTTATTTTTACTGAACTGGCAGGTCTTAGAAATCCTACCCATCCGGGCAATTATACCCTCAAGGTGGCTACTTCCTCCGAACCCCTGCTTATTCGTTCAAATCCCTATGTAATTGATGGGCTTTCAGCGGCATGGGTTGAAGTTGATCCCTGCCTGCATGACAGCTCTATGGCAAAATATACTATCACTTTCCACAACACTCTCCCTATGGTAGTAGATGATACCTATTACCAGATTGTTATTGATTTTCCTTATGGCACAAAACTGGCTTCAGTTATCCAGGGCAGCCATGTTCTGGTCAATGGCCTTCCAGCCAATGTAGGTTCTTTCCCTCAGATTGCAGTCAATGCTCAACGTGTTGAAATCAAGATTCCCCAAAACATTCCAGCTTTATCCAAAGTTGAAGTAGTATTTCTACCTGATGCTCGTGTAACTAACCCTCCAGTAGGCACCTATATGCTAAAAATCAGGACTCGGGCTCAGGATCCCTTGAACCGTGATCCGGACAATCGTTTTGTCGAATCTCATCCCTATGATATCTGTCAGCTGATCAATCTGGGATCCGTCGAGATTAGCCCTCAAAATGTTACCCTTGAAAAAGGTGGAACCAAGTCTTTTACAGCTTTAGTCAAAGATATCCAGGGCAACGAAGTAAAATCTGGACTACAATTCTTCTGGTCTGTTGATGGAGCGATAGGTACTGTTTCGCCTTCGAATACACGAACGGTTACTTTCACCGCTGGTCAACAACCAGGAAATGGAAAAATCAATGTACAGGTAAGAGCTTTTGGAACACCTGATCCCATGACTGCTTCAACAGATATAACCGTTGCAGCCAGTCTTGCTTCGGTCAGCATCACTCCGAGCTCAGTCACTGTTCAAACCGGCAGAAACCAGACTTTTAGTGCTTCTGCCCGAGATGAGCTGGGTGGAGTGCTGGATATTGAATTTGACTGGTCTGTTATAGGGGCTATTGGCTCTGTCAGTCCAGCCCGAGGTAAAACTACCACATTTACTGCCAGCAGTACAGCAGGAAGTGGTCAGATAAAAGTTTCCGCCACTTTTGGTGGAGTTACTCGAGAAGCTACTGCTTCAGTTACTGTTAGCTCAGAAGCCCCACCACCACCTCCTCCTCCACCACCTCCACCACC
>CAZMFK010000019.1:0-7723 GCA_964565545.1 uncultured Caldisericota bacterium
AGTTTCTGCCAAATGCTCCAGCTTTTCTCCAAACTCAAGTAAATTAACATCTTTGTTAATGTTTACTTGCATAAAAACTCCTTTCTCTAAACCTTATATGCCATTTTGTTAAGACGTTTAATTCGATCATCAATGGGAGGGTGAGTCGAAAATAAAACTTGCAACTCTTTTCCTTTTAGTGGAGCGATATATAGGGGGGCGATTGCCTCATTTATTTTGGTGGAAGGGGTTGTGCTTTCATATAGTTTCTTAAGTGCGTTTGCCAAACCTCCGGGATTGCGTGTCATTAAAGCGGCGCTTGAGTCTGCCAGGTACTCCCGCTGGCGAGAAATCGCCAATTGGATAATTTTAGCAAAAATGGGAGCAAGGATAGCCAGGATAAGCCCAATAATAATAACTATACCGCCTGATCCATCTCGACTGTCTCTCCGGCGGGATCCTCCAAACAACCAGGATCTGCGGAAAACTGCTGAAAGGATGACAATCATGCCCAATAGGACTGCAATAATGGTAGCAAAAAGAATATCTCGATTTTGAATGTGGGAAAGCTCATGTGCAATCACTCCCTGGAGTTCTTCCCGGTTGAGCATTCGAAGAAGCCCTTCATTAACGGCTACGATGGAATGCTGAGGGTCTCTGCCGGCAGCAAAGGCATTGGGCGAAGGGTCGGGAACGACATATATCCCGGGCAAGGGCAGACCTGAAGCAATAGTCAATTCTTCAACGATGTTGATTAATTGCGGATGGCTTTCACGCGTGGCTTGGTAAGCACCTACAGAGGACAATATGACTTGATCTCCAGAGTAGTAGCTTATCAAAGACATGATGAGGGAAATTAGAAATCCAATGACGATTCCCATCAGACCTCCGCCTTCCATGAAGGCCTCTCCAATAAAATAACTCGCTAATATAATAAAAATCGAAAAAAGGACAATCAGAAAAAAAGTATTTCTCTGATTTCGAGCAATCTCGCTATATATCAAAGATTCACCGTGGGAACTTGTTGAACTTCAGCCATATCAGGCTGGAAATAGTCCTGTTTGTGGAAATTAAACATACCTGCAATAATGTTGCCCGGGAAGAGTTGTATTGACTGATTGTAGCGCATGACAATATCATTGTAAAACTGACGCGAGAAAGAGATTCGATTTTCAGTGGAGGTAAGCTCTTCCTGGAGTTTCATGACATTTTCATTGGCTTTTAGCTCAGGATAGTTTTCCATGACTGCAAAGAGCGATTTCAAGGTTTTTGTCAACTGGGCTTCAGCTTCGCCATGCTCAGACACAGTGTTTGCCTGCATAGCTTGAGATCGTGCCTTGGTCACATTTTCAAAAACTTCTTTTTCGTGGGTCATATAACCCTTTACCGAATTGACCAAATTGGGTATCAAGTCATATCTTCTCTTAAGTTCTACGTTTATCTGGGCCCATCCATTTTCATAACGGTTTCTAAGCAGTACGAAACTGTTGTATTTTGAAAGTACGATAATCACCAATAGAGCTATGGCACCAAAAATAATCCAATACATGTTTCACCACCTTATCATTTTCTTGATATCTGAAAAAACTTTAATTATAACTCAATCCTTCATAGATTGGAAAACGGGAAGTCAGCTCTCTGACTTTTCCAGCTATTGTTTTTAATTGTTCTTCATTGTCTTTGTTTACTAATGTTTCGTGGATCAGGTTGCCGATAATTTCCATTTCCGCTTCTTTCATTCCTCGCGAAGTAAGGGCAGGAGTGCCAATGCGGATACCGCTGGTAATCATTGGTTTGGCTGGATCAAACGGAATAGTGTTTTTATTAACTGTAATTCCAACGCTGTCCAGAAGTATTTCTGCTTCTTTACCAGTCAGCTGGATAGATCGAAGATCGACCAACATAAGATGGTTGTCAGTGCCTCCCGAGACGATACGAAGGCCTTTTTCCCCAAGAGTTTTGCTGAGTTTTTTGGCATTTTGAAGGACTTGCTTTTGATACAAGCCAAATTCAGGGGACAGAGCTTCTTTAAATGCCACCGCTTTGGAAGCAATCACATGCATCAGCGGACCTCCCTGGATTCCAGGAAAAAGCGACCGATCAATATCTTTGGCGTAGGCTTCTTTGCACAAAATCAGACCACCTCTGGGGCCTCGAAGGGTTTTGTGCGTCGTAGTGGTAACAAATTCTGCATGAGGGCAGGGATTGGGATGAAGTCCTGTAACAATGAGCCCAGCAATATGAGCTACGTCCGTCATCAGCCATGCACCAATTGATTTAGCGATTTCAGAAAACTTGGCAAAATCGATGATTCGGGGATAAGCACTAGCTCCGGCAATGATTAATTTTGGTCTGGTTTCATGGGCTATTTTGGCTAATTCTTCGTAGTCAATTTGTTCAGTTTCAGGGTGAACGCCATATTGCACCGTTTGATAATATTTGCCTGAGATGGACAGGGGATGTCCGTGGGTCAAGTGCCCTCCATGAGAAAGATTCATGCCCATGATCAAGTCTCCGGGCTGAAGCACATTAAAAAATACGGTGGTGTTGGCCTGAGCGCCTGAATGGGGCTGCACATTTGCATGGTCGGCATTGAAGAGTTTTTTTGCTCTTTCAATCGCCAGGGTTTCAAATACATCAACGTATTCGCAGCCTCCATAATATCTTTTCCCTGGATACCCTTCGGCATATTTGTTGGTACCTACTGAGCCCAGAGCTTCCAATACAGCTTTCGATACGATATTTTCTGATGCAATCAGCTCTAGTTTGTCTCTTTGCCGGGCAAGCTCATTTTCAAGTGCCTGGGCAATTTCTGGGTCAACTTTTTTTAATGCTTCGTTGTTCATCTTGTTACTCCTCTATTTTGCATATTTTTTCAATACGACGAATATGCCTGTCTTCAGCAAAATGACTTTCCAAAAAGACTTTGGCTATTTCTTTTGCCATTTCCAGGCCAATCATACGAGCTCCCATACAAAGCACATTTGCGTTGTTGTGTTCTCGTGATAATTTTGCAGAGAGGGGCTCGGAACATAATGCAGCCCTAATGCCCTTCATTTTATTGGCTGCTATCGACATGCCTATTCCACTGCCGCAGATTAGAATACCCTTTGCATCAGGCTCGGATTGTAATTGGCGGCATACTTTAATAGCCATATCGGGATAATCCATGGGAGTAGGGGTGGAAGGACCAGCATCAATAACTCCATATGAGATTTGTGACAGGAACTTGCATAGCTCCTGCTTCAAGTCGAATCCTCCATGATCGGAACCAATATACACCTTTATGCGCTTCATCCTCAAAAATTATATGCAATATTGATATTTCTTTCAATGAAACATTCGCTTATCTCACCTTTTTGTGGTAAGATAAGTTCAAGATAAAGGCAAAGGAGTTGTTGAATGGATAATAGTCAGAAGCACTTGGTAAATATTGGGAAAATGTTGCTTTGGCTTGGAGGAACTTTTATTGCAGGCATTATTGGTTCAATAGCGTTTTCTTTGATGGGTTGGTTGCTGGAAACTGCTTTTACATTTAATCCTGATATGATTTTGCCTACCACAATTGGTTATGCCCTTGGATTTCTTCTTGGGATTCCTATAGGAAACTATTTGCTGGGAAATCTGATATATCATCGAAAAGGCAAGCTTTGGATGCTATTTGTTGGCACTATTTTGGGCTTTGCAATATTTTTAGTTTATTATTGGATTTCCGCTCCTGATAATGTTATTCCTTTGGTTTTTTTCACCCTATTTCATGCGGGTCCTTGGGTTTTAACTTCCCTGGTTGGGTTGATATTTTTACCAAAAGCTAAAGCTCAAAATCCAGAGATAATTGGGTAGGGTATTTATTGTCAACGCAAGCTTTGCAGAGCGACTCTTCGGGTAGTCCTATGGCCTGGCAAAGCTTTTCTGGTGTCATATAAAAGAGCGAGTTAGCGCCAATATATTCTGCAATTTCTTCGATCTTTCGCCCGGTAGCGACTAATTCTTCGCGTGTGGGAAAATCGACTCCGTAATGGCAAGGATTGATTAACGGGGGGCAGGTACTGAACAGATGAACTTCTTTGGCTCCTTTGGAGAGGATTTTTTTGATAATGCCTCGAGAGGTAGTGCCCCGAACAATAGAATCATCAATCAAAAGCACAATCTTGTCTTTGATGACTTCCGGTATGGCTTTGATTTTTGAAGCCACTTCGCTTCTTCGTTTGGATTCAGAAGGCTTGATAAATATTCTTCCGATAAAACGATTTTTTTCGAGCACGTCTTTGTATTCATAGCCTGTTCGTCTTGAAAATACTACCGCCGAGGGACGGGAAGTTTCCGGTACTGCAGCTACGATGATTTTACTTTCATCCTGATTTAATCTATCGAAAACAGGGCTTTCCATGTACAATTCCGCTAATTTTTTACCCAAATTACCTCGCACCAGATTGACATTGATACCTTCGATTTTGGAGGTAGCGCGCGAAAAATATACCCACTCAAACATGCAATGCCTGGGCTCTTTGGATAATATTTGCTTCGAAGTAAGTTCCAAGGATCGATCAATGAAAAGAGCTTCTCCTGGTTTAACGTTTTGGATGGATTCAGTCAAAAGATTTTCAATCGCAATTGATTCGGAACAAAAAGCATATCCCTGGTCCATTTTTCCATAAACTAAGGGACGAATTGCATGGGGATCTCGAAAAACAAGCATTCCTTCATTGCGGATACAGGCTACTACCGAATATGATCCAAGCAATACTTTCATGCACTTTTCCACGCTTTGAAAACAACGTTCTACGATGGGACCAGTAGAGTGATTGAAATAGTAGGTAAAGAGTTTCAGAATAGTTTCTGCATCACAATCCGAATCACAGTAAATACGCTTATCAGCTAGTTTTTGTCGTATTTGAACTTCATTGAGGATATGACCATTATGAGCCATTGCAATTCCCATGTAATCACTGTAAAAAGGTTGAGAGTCAATTTTTCCTATGGAGGTGGGGTAGCGTACATGAGCGATACCCATTTCTCCTTTCATTTCTTCCAGATGCTGTTCTCGGAATATTTCGTGGACGAGACCGGAACCTTTCTTGATATAGACTCTTTCGTGATTTTCCGTGTATATGCCAGCGGAATCCTGACCACGGTGCTGAAGATCGACCAAGCCATTGTACAGGTCATAACTAACGGGATGATCTTTTGTGATGATACCGATGATTCCACACATATTTGCCTTCCTCAATCTCAATAAATTAATGCAAAATCCATTATATAAATTCTGCTTCTATAATGCACCTTTAATTATTTGTGGTATTTTTCCCGATACATGATTTTAAATGCACGATATAGTTGTTCTAAAAAAATCAGACGGCTAAGCATATGAGGAAAAGTCATCGGCGAGAGTGAAAGTCTTAGTTTCGCTTTTTCAAGCAAAGAGCTGTCTAGACCAAGACTTCCGCCGATAATAAAAACCAAGGGCATGGATGCGTAAGAGGAGTATCTTTCTAGCCATAAAGCAAAATCCTCCGAGCTGAAAGCTTTTCCCTGAATATCCAGGGAAACCAATTCTGATGGAGTGGGTATCTTTTTTTGGATTTCTTCTGCTTCAAGACGCAGGACCTGTAGTTGATCATTTTCATGGCAAGGTTCAGGGATCGGTATTTCCTCAGTTTCTATCAGCTTGAGCTGGCAGAATCGACTTAAGCGCTTTTGATATTCTGATATTCCTTCTTTAATATACTTTTCTCGATTTTTACCAACGCAAATCATATAAATACTAATCTTCATACTATAATTGTAATGCAAAACTGGAATTTGCTCGAGGAGGATGTCATGAATCATTTAAAATTTACTTCTTCGGATATGCACCATGCCCAATGGGCGATCATTACTGGTAATCCCTTTCGCTTGGAACTCATGGCAAATAGCTTGCTATCAGATAGCCATGAAATATTCTGGGATAGAGAATACCGTTGTTGGGTGGGACGAAGGGGAAAGCTTTCCTTTTTGTTTGCATCTCATGGCATTGGAGGGCCTTCCACCTCCATATTGATGGAAGAAATGGCATTGTTAGGAGTTCGGCATGTGATCCGGATGGGCACTTCTGGTTCCATTCAGCCCAAGGTGCTTGCAGGGGATCTGGTCGTTACTCTGGCTTCCGTTAGATTGGATGGGGCATCGCGCCATTATGCTCCACTGGAATACCCTGCAGTAGCTGATCCAGCTATGTCTCTCGGACTTTATCATGCTGCTGTCAATGCTGCTCATCGTGTCCATATGGGAATCACAGCATCCAGCGATACCTTTTATCCCGGACAGGAACGTTACGACTCCTTTGGCCAGTATGTAATCCGGGATTTTCAAGGGAGCATGGAGGAATGGCAAAGACTGCATGTGCTCAATTATGAAATGGAGTCAGCCACCTTACTTACCATGGGTCAGGTGATGGACATTTCTTGTGCCTGTATCACAGGCATTGTAGCTCAACGCTGCAATGACGAGAAAATTGACGAAAGCATAGTACAAAAAGTAGAACAAAGCTGTATCGAGAGCATTGGAATCTATCTGGATACTTTATAAAAACAAAAGATAACTAAAGGTTGAGTGCTGAATATCTGATTATTACTAAGCAAAAAGTTGTCAACAACCCCGTCCCTGTGACAATTATTCGGTGAAGGTATAGGATTCGGGGCGGGTTAGGTGGCCGTTGATGAAGTCTTGGGCTGACATCACATTTTTGCCTTCAGGCTTGAGCTGGTCAATTTTAAGGAGACCGTCTTTTGCGGCTACCAGGATTTTGTTTTTTTGTACAATGATATTTCCAGGATTTGATTTTTCTTGTGTTTGAATGGTTTTGACATCAAATATTTTTACACGTTTGCCTTTGAACAGGGTATAAGCTCCAATCCGTGGACTCAAAGCCCTGACCTGGTTGATTATATCTTTTCGAGTTTGGTCCCAGTGAATTTTTTCTTCTGCCTCGGTGATTTTTCGTGCATAAAAATACTTTCCGTTGGCCTGAGGACGAGCATTTATTTTTCCATGATTGTCAATAATATCAATCAGTTTTTTTAAAAGCTCCAATCCTGCTTTGATCATCTTTGTTTCCAATGATTCGTAATTATCATGCTCTTCGATGACAACTTCTTCAGTTAAGAGTATGTCTCCCTGGTCAAGCTCCTTATTCATGCTGAAAATGGTAACTCCACTGGATTGGCACCCGTGGTAAAGCTGCCAAAAGATAGGATCAGCTCCACGGTATTGAGGAAGCAATGAAGGGTGGATGTTGACGCATCCAATGGTGGGAATAGCCAATAGTTCGGGGGGAAGAATCTTGCCATACGATGCAGTCACTATTAGATCGGGTTCATATGCGCGTACTTGATCAATCCAGCTTTTCTCTCTTATAACTGCAGGCGCATCAACTGTGAGTCCCATATCCATGGCAAAGGATTTGACGTAATTAGATACTATTTTTTTACCCCTATCCTTTGGTTTGTCTTCAGATGAAACAACCAATTTAACATGGGTTATTTGGGATAGCAACTGCAAGAAAGGAAGGGAAAAAGTGCTGGATCCGAAAAAGATAGTATTTATCTTCATTTTTGGTACCTTTTTAATAAAGCTTCTGGGATGGCTACATCTTCTGAAAAATCAAAGCTCGAAAGATCGTCAAAATAATCGGTAAACATAACACCATCAAGGTGGTCAATTTCATGCTGGATAATGCGGGACAAAAAGCCAGAGGCGTAAAATT
>CAZMFK010000019.1:7733-12415 GCA_964565545.1 uncultured Caldisericota bacterium
CTTTACGGGCATGAGTTTCGGGATCAATTGCTCTAACTAAAATACGATCTGCTCTTTTGACATTGGCATAAACTCCAGGTACGCTTAAACACCCTTCGGTATCGATCTGATTTCCTTCCGAAGAGAGGATTTCCGGGTTTGCCAGGCACTTGACATTTCCTGGCTGATGCTCCACTACTATCAAACGCAAACTGATTCCAACCTGAGGAGCTGCGAGTCCCACTCCTCTGGGCTGGGAGTTATGCATGGCTTTTAACATATCTTTGCACAACCTTTTCAATTCTAAATCAAAATGCTGGACCGATTTTGCTTTTTTTCGCAATACCGGATTGCCATAGGTATAAATTTTCATTCTTTTTATTCCAATACTTTTATTTTACACCATATTTTCTCATTTTTTTTATATTCATCAATAATACTGCTTAAAAAAGGAAATGATTCCATGATATCAGGAGTGCTCAAAATAAGGCTGTATCCTTTCTTTCCATCCGATAGACCCGGTGGGATTTTTTTGATTGACTTGAGCTGAAAGAGAGTATTTTTTTTAAAAAGATTTCTCAATACATGCAATTGTTCTTCCAGATGAGTCGGGTCCTTACTGATGATACTCAGCTCCATCCAGTTAGCATAAGGGGGGTATGCCAGTTGTTTGCGCCCTTTTAGTTGTCCAGAATAAAAGGATGCCAGTTGTTGCAAGCGAACTGCGTTCAATAACTCGGAATTGGGGCTGTAACTCGGAATCATAATCGTTTTTTTGGTTTTATTTGAAAACATATTTTCATACAAACGCGATAGCATCAGCAAAGCTTCTTCTTCAGCAGAAAAGCTAGGATAATTCATTAGAGCATCCAATCCCATCCAGAGACATAGATTGATTTGACTAAAATCCAGATGGTCCAAAGCCATAACTGTACCAACAATGATATCATATTGACCTTGCTCCATGGCTTGTTGAAGGTTGGGATCAAGATTGTCCTTGTCCAATCGAAGAATTTTTTTTCCATAAAAGCGCTTTTCGAGAAATTCTTCTATTTTTTGAGTTCCCGGAGCAAAATAGCGAATGCTTGGCTTATCGCACTCCGGACATTGGTAAGGGGCTTTCTGACGGTTTTGGCAATATCTGCAATGGACATATTCCTGATCAGAGGAAACAGACATAACAATTTGACAGTCCGGGCATTTGACTACATAGCCACAATGCCTGCAAAGCAAATAATTGTAGTAGCCCTTTCGGTTGATGAGTAAAAAGGTTTTTTGATTTTGGTCCAAAGCTGTCTGAATATGCCTCAGGGCAGTAAAAGGAATAACCGAAAAGCCATGCTGTTGGATTTCACGATTCATGGAAAGAAGTGCTATTCTTGGTGCTTGGAGTTTTGATTCTTTAGTTTTTAATGGAGAAATATGGGACAATTGCCGATGCTTTAATTGAAAATAAGCGAACACAGAAGGAAGAAAGCTTGATATTATCACTGGCTCTCTGGTCAACATCGATCGATGAAAAGCTATTTTTTCAGGAGAAAAGCGAAAAGGATTTTCGAAAGCATAGTTTCCCAAAGAGCCATTTTCAACAAAAATCAAATCGAAAAGCTGATCTGTTTTAAGCAGGCCCCTTTTAGTTTCTATACTGATATGAGTATCTAAAGAAGCATCCTTAATCCTTTTTTTTATTTTTTTGGCCATAATTAGTGAAGGAGCTATCACAAGAACTCTTTCTAAATTGCGATTGCTCAGATAAGTTATAAGCCATTCTAATCGCTTGCTTGGATCCAAGCCATTGAGTAAACGAATCTTTGCCTGGGGGTCGGATTTTTTTGATTTTTCCGAAAGGGGATAGCGAACTATGGTTTTGATAGTACAAAATTCTGAAGAGAACCATTTGCGATAAAGCTTATTTGATTTGTTCCAATGGAGTTTTCGAAAGATTTGATCTTCATAAAAACCTTCAGGGTGAGATTCAAGGAATTGGAGCAAGTTCAACTCATCTGGATGCTTATTCGGTAATTCTTTTAATAAATCAGCGGAAAACTCAATCCAATAGCGGATATTTTTTTGTTGGGGAATGATTCCTGAAATTTTCATCAATAAGGAGAGAGGATAAAAATAAGAGGAGGAGACGTATAAAAGGAAAGCAAAAACATCCTGGCTCAAAGGGCTTTGCGTGCAGAGAACCGAATGAATGCTTTTTAAGTTTTTGGAACCTACTTGCTCAAAATCAACCACTATTGCTTTGCGCAAAGCATTGGACAAACCAAAGGGGACGAAAACAAGAGTGCCAAAATGGATATCCTTCTTGAATGCGTCAGGGATAGCATAAGAAAAAAAAGGATTCGTCAGCAGTGGATAATCTTCAACCAGTACTTTAGCTGATATGGGCAAATCCTCACCTCTAATACAAATAAAAAAACGTCCGCTCAGCCTTAAACCAAGCGGACGTTAAGTCAGTTCAATGTTGTTATGTTAAGAAGTTTTGGGATAGGTCAGGGTAATGGTTTGTGTGGCTCCATCCCAGCCAACGGTACAGCCAAGATTGTCTGCAACAAAACGCAAGGGAAGTACTGTTCTTCCCGCTACGATACGGGGAGAAAGCGTGGGGGCCTGCACATCGATAGGCGTTGGTATGCCATTTACGTTGGCAATGGGTTTGCCTATCCAGAGTTCAATGGTAACATCTTTGCCTTGAATAGTAACTTTCTGTTCGCTGGCATCCCAGCTGATCGAAGCTCCAATAGATTCGGTCACAATACGGATGGGCACCAAAGTTCTTCCTGAGGCAGCATCAACAAAGGGTGCAGCTTCAATTTCTTTGGGGATATTGTTGACATATACGGTTTTGCTACCGATTTTAAGCTTAATCACGATAGGTTCTTTTCTAATAATAATGAATTCAACCAGTGTTTCATTGCCAGCCTGGTCAGTAGCTATGAATTTAAACTTATTTTCGCCAACCTTAAGGCTTACTTCATACGAAAAAGTGCCATCTTCAGCTACTTCAACCTCTTTGCCATCAATGGTCAACAAAGCTCCGGGTTCAGTAACACCAGTAATAACTGCATTATCATAATAGGTAGGTTCAACTTCTTCAATTTTTAGATCAGGCGGAATGATGTCTTTTTCTTCAATTTCAAATACCAAAGGTGAGAAGGAGGATTTGATTTCAATGCTGGAAGGATCAAGAAGCATCAGGTTTTTAAGATCAAGTACCGCTTCACTGGCTTCTTTCAAAGCAGTAAAGTGAAAGATGGCAACTACTCCTGAACCGCTTATACCCTGAACATCGCCAGTCCGGCTAATGCCAAAGTGAAGAATGCCCTGACCTTCGCGTTCGTTAACAGTCATGAGCAAGCGGTTATTATCTGAAGAGAGGAAAGGACCCTGGTCAACTTTTCTGTACTTCAGTAAATCAACTGAAAAGTGCATATCAAAGCCAGCACCAATGAGATTAACCACATCAGCTACATGGACTTCAACCTGAAATTCACTTTCTTCATAAACTTTTTCTTCTAAAATTTGAAGTGATACAGTAGTTTCCTGGGCAGAAGCCAGCGGAGCCAGCAAAGTAAAAAACATTACAAAAGTCACAAGCATTGAAAATAATTTTCTCATGAATCCCCCTCAACAACTAATAAAAATGGAGATGAGCAGATTCGAACTGCTGACCTCCTCGGTGCAAGCGAGGCGTTCTCCCAGCTGAACTACATCCCCGAATATGGGCCTCCCTGGATTCGAACCAGGGACCTCATCCTTATCAGGGATGCGCTCTAACCAACTGAGCTAGAGGCCCGTTCTTAATTTACTTTGAAAATGATAAGAAAATCAAGAATAAAAGCAAGACCCATTTTAAGACATCAATGCATAAAAAACAATCTTTCAGACATAATTATTGAAAATATGATGCTTATCTAAAATAGAGTATTTTGATAAATTCGATTTTTTTGCTTTTGGATTTGTGATAAACTTATTTCATATTGTTATAGGAGGAAAGCATGAAAAAAGTTCTCATTACGGGAGCTCTTGGTCAAATTGGAACTGATTTGTCCGAAGCTCTGGTGATAAAGCTAGGAACCCAAAATGTTATCAGCTGCTATCATCACAAAAAACCTGAAGTAATGGATGGTTCCAGAGGATTATACGAACAACTGGATGCCACAAAGCCAGGCGAGATTGATAAGCTTATCGAAAAACACCAGATCGATACTATAGTTCACATGGCTTCACTTTTATCCGCAACAGCGGAAAAGAACCCCATGTTTGCATGGGATGTTAACATGAATGGCTTGATCAATGTTCTGGAAGCAGGTCGCAAATATAAAGCTTCAGTTTTTAATCCCAGCTCCATTGCTGTTTTTGGACCTGATTCGCCCCAGGACAACACCCCTCAGGACACTATTCTCAGACCTACTTCTATATATGGAGTTACTAAAGTATCTGGGGAGTTGCTTAGTGATTATTATTTTAAAAAATATCAAGTGGACGTCCGAGGTCTTCGATATCCTGGCTTGATATCCTATAAAACTGAGCCCGGTGGGGGAACTACCGATTATGCTGTTGCTATTTATTTTGATGCTATACTTAATGGTTCCTATACCTGCTATCTGCGGGAAGATACTTCGATTGACATGATGTATATGCCAGATGCCATAAAAGCCACTATTGATCTGATGGAAGCTGATGGATCCAAACTA
>CAZMFK010000020.1:0-12343 GCA_964565545.1 uncultured Caldisericota bacterium
ATGCTTTTTATGGTCGTCCCAGTCAAGGATCCGGGCACCATTACCATTGGCGGAATGCCATAAGATCCTTCATCAAGACCTTTTTCAATCAAGATTCGCCTTCCCGGGAAGGGGTCCATATCGAAGATATCTCGGTCCATTTGACTCCTCAACACTTGAAACAGCTTGAGTTCAAACTGGTTATGTCTCCTGAAATGGAGAGGCATGATCTGGAAAACCTGAACCTACAGCTATTCCTGGTATCTTCAAGCTATGATAGTAAAATGTGGCCTCATTATCCCCATCTGGAGGTAGTACGCCAGGTAGTTGAATTGGAAGGGCTGGAGATGTCGGAATATAGTGGAAGGGGATATCCGCTGACCTGGCTGATGAACGGAGAAGGCGAAAGTTTCATCATTAGCAAGCCATTCTCCATCCCTCAGGATGAAATAGATTGGGCAGTAGTCTTGATGATTGAATCTGACCATCCTCGGGTGATTTACTCCGCGCATAGAATCATGGTGCATGCATCTGAGCAACAAACTCGGGAAGTGCTTCATAAGCTCTCTGTTTTCATTGGCAAAACAGATATCCAGGTGGATTGGGTGAGCGAAAAAATGTATTATTTGCCCCAAAGCTTGTTTGAAAAGCCATGGATTGAAAATTCAAGAACCATGGTCAGTATAGATTTTTTGCAGTTTTTAGCAGATGTAGTTTATTATGACCAGGAACAGCAATCGCTTCACTTGAAGCATTTAAGCAAACGCATTGATATAGTGCATACTCTCGGATCTTCTACTGCAACCATCAATGGAAAAGTAATCGATCTCCCTATTCCTTCCGCGCTTTTCCCCAAAGTAATTTCCGATCCGCATCTGCCCCCCCTGCCCTGTGTGCCCTTGCGCGCCTTTGCGGAGGCTCTTGGGTGGGAAGTCCACTGGAATAATGAAACTCGAGCCATTAGCTTAAAAAACCAAGTGACCTGATTCCTTGCAAAAGGCTTCCCAAAATCTCAAGAGCCTGTTATTCTCAATGAGGAGTTTATATTGGTAAAGAAAAACACAAAAGGAAGCGAATTTTGAGTTTTATCGATTTTTCATTCATAATCATTAGCCTTTCAGCTTTGCTGAGTTTGAAACTAGGGTGGAAACAGTATTCCAAAGAGTTTTTTCAGGGTTCTTGTTTTGAAAAGCATTACATATATCTAGCTTTTATAGTATGTGCCCTTTTTATTTATGTATCCAGTAACTTTTTTGATTTTCAGGATCAGATGACTTTGTTTTTAATATCTTACGGGTTATTTTTCATGGAACTTGATAGTGTAAATAACAAAAACAATAAAATCCAAGGGGTTAACTCCCGCATTATGCTTAAACCTTTGCTTTCTCCTTTGTTAAACATGATGACTGGACTACTGATCATTCTAACTATTTTAGGGTTTTGGTTTTTCAAATATCCTGTTTATTCCAATTTGATCTTTATGCTTCATATCCTTTCCCGGGGGGTGCTTTGGTCTTGGAAGATATACACCAGGCAAAATGGTTATAACCCAATGAAATAGAAGGAATTCTGGTTTGTAAAGCTGGGATTTTATTATATACTAAAGGCAGTTGAAAATTTTATGCGTAAGGGGAGCTGCAGTTTGCGGCTGAGAGGGAGATAGCTCCGACCCGGTGACCTGATCTGGATAATACCAGCGGAGGGAAAAATGTCGTTGCCAAGCCTGTCATCCCCTACAGATGACAGTTTTTTTGTTTTAGGAAAAAAAGTTCGACTACCATCTTACCTGGTGGTTGTAATAGCTCTTATGGTGCTGTGGGAGCTGGTCTGTCGCATTTTTCAAATACCCAAGTGGTTTTTGCCTCCACTCTCCCTGGTTCTGAGAACTTTTATTGAGCAATACCCCCTCCTTTTGCATCATACTTGGATTACCCTCCTGGAAGCCATGAGTGGTTTTGGCATAGCCATCGTTTTATCCATTGCTCTGGCATTGTTGGTGGATGGGTCTTCCTTTCTGCGTAAAATTCTTTACCCCCTGATGATCATCTCGCAAACCATACCCATCATTACTATTGCTCCCCTTTTAGTGATATGGCTGGGCTTTGGCATAGGTCCCAAGATAGTTATCGTGGTTTTAATCTGTTTTTTTCCCATTAGCATGAGCCTTATACAAAGCTTGAGCCAGGTGGACCAGGATTATATTGCATTGATGAAAACCATGAAAGCCAATCAGCACCAGATTTTTTTTCATCTCAAAATACCTTCCATGCTCCCATCTTTTTTTTCCGGCTTAAAGATATCCGCCACTTACAGCATCATGGGCGCAGTAATCGCAGAGTGGCTGGGAGCTAAAGCAGGTCTGGGAGAATATATGCGCCGCACCTTGCACACTTTTTCAACTGAAAGAGTCTTTTGTGCTATCTTGATCATCATTGGATTGAGCTTGTTATTAGTGGGAGTCATCCGAAAATTGGAATTGCTGGCTTTGCCCTGGATGTATTCCACTTCAAAAAACCGTTTAAGCAACAAGGAGGTTATGGAATGAAAAAATATATTTCGCTTTTATTGGTCATCGTGTTCATCTTGCTTTGGGCGCAGTGCTCTCTCCCAAAAAAACAGTTAGAAAAGATAACGGTCCTGTTGGACTGGACCCCCAATACCAATCACACAGGGTTGTACTGCGCGCGATCATTGGGTTTTTTTGAAGAAGAAGATTTGGAGGTTGATATTCTCCTGGCTCAGGAAGGTGGGACTTCTGCCCTGATTTCAAGCGGAAAGGCTCCCTTTGGGATTAGTTACCAGGAAGAAATCATGCATGCACGAACAGAAAAAATGCCCGTGGTAGCCATTGCAGCCATCGTTCAGCATAACACTTCGGGCTTTGCTGCGCCCCTGGATCGAGGAATATCCACTCCTGCAGATTTCGAAGGAAAAAGGTATGGGGGATGGGGATCTCCGGTGGAAACTGCCCTACTGAAAACTTTGATGAGTCATTATCATGCCGACTTCTCGAAAATTGAAATGCTCAATATCGGAGCAGCTAATTTTGTATCCGCCGTTCAAAAAAACATGATTGATTTCGCATGGATCTACTATGGATGGGATGGCATTTTGGCCGAACTCAGAAAGGTGCCTATCCGTTTTTTTCTTCTTCAAGAAGAGGATCATCGCCTGGATTTCTATACTCCTGTCATCATTAGCTCTGAAAAAATAATATCCCAGCAACCCCAATTAGTTAGAAAGTTTCTTCGTGCTGTTGAAAAAGGGTACCGATATGCCATCGAACATCCTGAAGCTGCTGCAAAAACTCTCTTAGATGCCATACCTGAGCTGGATGCTGATTTAATATATGCCAGCCAAACTTATCTGAGTCCCAAATACCAGGACGATGCCCCCTATTGGGGATATATGAAGGAAGAAGTCTGGGACAACTATATGCAGTGGCTACTGGAAAATGATTTACTGGAAAATCCCATCGATATTCAGCAATGCTATACTGTTGATTTTCTGCCAAAATGAGCTTGTTACAAGCGGATAGCATAGGAATCCAATTGAATGGGCTGGAAATTCTCAGTGACATCTCACTTAAAGTCATGCCAAAAAGTATTGCATGTATCATTGGACCCAGCGGTTGCGGAAAAAGCACTTTGTTTCAGATTTTGTCAGGCTTGTTAAAGCCTGACAAGGGAAAAGTCTTGATAGATAATGCTGATTACACCCACCAGCCTGGACATATAGGCTATTTACAGCAAAAAGACGGTCTCTTTCCATGGAAAACCGTACTTAGCAATGTGATGCTTCCCTTAATCATCAAGAAAAAACCTTTTGAAGAATCAAAAAAAATAGCGAGTCAAATACTGCGCGAGTTTCATTTGGAATCTTTTGCCCATTATTATCCTTCAGAACTTTCGGGTGGAATGAGGCAGAGAGTAGCCCTATTGCGAACTTATCTTGCTCAGAATCAGATTTTACTGCTTGACGAGCCTTTTGCATCCATTGATGCCATTACCCGTAAAAAAATGCAGGTCTGGCTGTTGTATGTCCAGCAAAAATTGCAACTTACCATCCTCATGATTACTCACGATATCGAAGAAGCCATTTTTTTATCTGATCAAATCATTGTTTTTTCAGCTCTTCCCGCCCGAATTGTAAAAAAGCATGAGATTGCGCACGCTCAGCAAAGAACGTTGAGGGATACTTCAAGTACATGGTTCGGTCAATGGAAGGAAACCATCATGGAAGAATTGCACTTGTTAAGTAAAACATAGAAAAAAGTAAAACAAAACCACGCTTGATAAGCCATCATACTCTTCCTAGGCAGGGTTTTTTACTTGATAAGTGGCAAAAGCTCTTTAGAAAGCATATAGATCCCTGCAATGATAACTAAAATACCGCAAACCAGCTTGACATATTTGATAGCTTTGGAGTCTTCCGCCCAATTAAGGTATTTTTGAACACTGCCCGTGCTGGTCCCGGCAAAGATAATCACTCCCACATGGCCAATAGCAAAAAATACCATGATGAGTATCGCTTTAAGCAAATGAGTGGCTGCCGTCTGAAATACTATTCCCAATAAAGGCGCCATAAATGCGAAAGTACAGGGTCCCAAACCAATCCCCAGGAGGATGCCAAAAAGAAAAGTTCCACCGTGGCCGCTTTTCAGGTTTTTTGAAGAAAGCTTTGCCCCTGGACCGCACTGGCCTAAAGAAAAGAGCCCCGTTAAGTTCAAGCCAAAGAATATCAGGATTGCGCCAACCAGATAATTTCCCAGAGGACCCACATCCCCAGCGATACGACGCATGGAAATAGTGATGAAGCCAATAAGCACAATGGATACCAAAATTCCCATGGAAAAAATAAAGGAGGTAATAAATGCTTTTTTGGCATCCTGTCCCTGCTTGGAGGCAATATAGCCAATAATCAAAGGAATGGCAGCCAGATGGCAGGGGCTGAGAATAACACTGAATATGCCCCAAAGCAATGCCCCGGAAACAGCTACAAGTAGGGATCCCTGCATCCATTGATGCACAGCAAGAAAAAGGTCTTGAATGATTTTCAAAATTTCCTCTTTAAATCAATCCAAAGGCATTCCGCGATCGCTAAAAACTTTCAAGATTTCTTCTTTGGAAGAAAAACCTGTGGAACGGTGGAATTCCCAACCTTCCTTGTCGAAATAAACCAGCACAGGAATAACAATGACCCCATATCGGGAAGTTCTCTCGCGATCAAAGGTAACATTGACATATTCCACCAAAAGCTTTCCTTCATAATCGCGGATCAGCTCTTCGCGAACAGGCTCCATCATTTTGCATGGCAGGCAAAGATCCGAACCAAAGCTAACCAGGCGAGGAATCCCCAAAGCTTCTTCTTTTAAGACGTCCTTATCTTTTTGGGATAGCTGGCAAGCTTGAAAGCAAAAAGGCACGACCATCGCAACAACGAGAGTCAGCAATATACCTCTCATGTTTATCATTTTTTTCATGGTTTCTCCTTTATTATTCGCGATTTTGATGTAACAAGGTCTTAATATCTTCAACATTGAGCAATTTTCCAGCAGAGACTACTTTGCCATTAATAACCAGGCCGGGAGTAGCCATCACGCCATAAGCAACTATTTCCTGAATTTCTGTTACTTTTTTGATTTTCGCTTCCAGCTTGAGCTCTTTTACTGCTTGCTCTGTGTTAGCCAGGAGTGTCTTGCATTTGGGGCATCCCACCCCAAGAATAATAATATTCATTGCTTATCTCCTTTATCTATTCTTATCACGGAATTGATCCAAATATTAAACCAGCCAGCATAGAAAAAGTTACCACCAAAAGAACATAGGTCAAAGTCCTTTTTAAACCCAGTACCCGGTTGATGACCAGCATGGCAGGCAAGCTTAAGGAAGGTCCGGATAGCAATAGGGACAGCGCAGGCCCCTTGTGCATTCCTTTTTCCATCAGGCCCTGCATGATAGGAATCTCAGTCATGGTGGAAAAATACATAAATGCTCCAAAAATGGATCCAATAAAATTTCCTTCAATGGAGTTCTGTCCTACGATTTGCTGAATCAAACTCTCAGGTAAAAAAGGCATGAAAAATCCTGCAACCATGACTCCAATAAGAAGCGTAGGAAAAAGGATTTTTGTAAAAGTCCAGGTCTCAGAGAGCCATTCTTTGGATAGGCTTCGGTTGAACTTGAAATACGCAATAAATGCAGCACTGAGCGCCATCAGCAGCATCGTTAGATTTTTATATACAAGGTACCCGGAATCAACTTTAAATCCATTAAGCACCAAAATACCCACCAGAAAAAAGAAAAAAAGGATCAGTGCTGTTTTGGAAACTGGAATATCTTCGCTTCCTCCCATAAACAATCCTCCATTTTCTACTTTTTCCGGATAAATCCAATGCATGAGGATGCCAATGCCAATCGACATAAAAACAGCAAAAAGGATTCGCGCCATACCGATGGAATAACCCAGGACCGAGATGGTCAGAAACATAGCAGCAATATTTATCGCAGGTCCGGAGTATAGAAAAGTAATGGCAGGACCCAAGCCTGCACCCCTTTTGCGAATTCCAGCAAACAAGGGAAGTATGGTGCAGGAGCATACTGCCAGTATCGCTCCTGAAACTGAAGCTACAGAATAGGCTATTCCTTTATTGCTTCTGGGTCCTAAATAGGATAAAATAATTTCTTTTTTAATAAAAACTCCAATAGCACCCGCAATAAAAAAAGCGGGTATCAGACAGGTCAAGACGTGGGCACGAGCATAATCGTTCAACCAGTATAGCGCAGAATAAACTGCATCCTTAAAAAGCTGTGACTGCAAAGGCATATAAAATGAAAAAAGAAAAAAAGCGAGTAATATCAAAAACTGTTTCTTTTCTTGATTCATCCGTTCCTCTTATTCATATATATCAATATTATTATATATCAATATTATTATATTTGAATACACTTATGTATCAAGATCAACTTTAAGCTGAGTCATCATTTGTTCAATAATTATAGTAAGCTCATGACGGAGTTGCTCATCATCGTCTACCATCAACCATAAATCATGATGCTGTTTTATTTCATTATGATCAGGACTGATTAAGTGACTAACAAAATCTTCTTCCATTACGCTGTATTGAAGCAATAAAGGCTTGTTTTCAAGATATTCACTGTTGACTGTGCGATAGGTAATAATCCCTTGAGATAGCTCAGAAGAATAATCTTTTTCAAGGACATCCAGGATAGCTTCTCCGATGAGATAGCAATCTTCGCACTCTACCGTATGGTGAAAACGTACCAAATCCAATCGATACTCTGGAAGGTCCATCTGAAGGTAGTTTTCAGGATAATATCGAATACTTGGAGCTATGGGTGAACGAGTTTGAGGAGCGCCAAATCTGCATGAAGACATAAAAAGAATGAAGCATAAACAGAAGATAGTCATGAAAGAATAAAACTTTTTCATGGCCTTATTCCCAATCTGGCAAAAAACTCTCTAATTTCAGTCTTGTACCAAACATCTTCCTTTCGATAAAGCACTCGGCCCATGCCATCAACTACAACGACTGTCGGTACAGTATTAATGCCGAATTGCTCAATTACATGAGGATATTCATCAATATCAATAATGCTAAAGCTGATTTTGCCCCTATACTCTTCGTCCATCTCTTCAGTAATCTGGTGCATCTTGACACAGGAAACGCAATCCTTTTGCCCTATATCCAACACTCTGAGCTTTCCATGCCTGGCTTCGTCCCATGTCCATTCCTGCTTATCATTTTCCGATGTTTTTTGGATCGAGGCGGACTTGTTTTCATTCTTGTTTACAATAAAAGCTCCTGATTTGGAAAAGAAATAGAATATACTCCCTAAAATGATGATAACAAAGAAAAGCAGAAGCAATGGAAAATATTTTTTCATTAGTTCACCGCCTTATATATAATATCCGAAGAGCATTTATTACAGCCAGCAAAGTCACTCCCACGTCAGCAAAAACAGCTTCCCACATTCCCGCATATCCCATAGCTCCGAGAGCCAAAACAATAACCTTCACTCCAAGGGCAAAAGCAATATTTTGCCAGACAACATTGCGAGTGCTTCGCGCAATAATTAAAGCTCGGGGTATTTTTTTTAAGTCTGCCTGCATGATTACTAGGTCTGCTGCCTCTATCGCAGCATCTGAACCAAAGCCCCCCATAGCAATGCCAATATCTGCCTGTGCGATCACAGGAGCATCATTTAATCCATCTCCCACAAATATCAACCGCTCGTTATGCCTGAGTTTTTGTTTTTTTGACACCATCAATTCAACCTTTTGTGCAGGCATTAGTTCCGCATGGATATCATTCAGTTGCAACTGATTTGCAACCGTTTTAGCTACAGCGACCTGATCACCTGTAAGCAAGCCAATGTGGTGAATACCCCATTTTTTTAGCCAACTTACAACATACTTTGCTTCTGGCTTTATTTCATCAGACAACTCAATGTATCCCGCCCAGCGATCATCAATTGCTAAAAATGCACCTGATCCTTGAGTTTGAAATTGGGAATCTACAGGAATCTGGTTCATTTCTAATAGTTTTCGCTTGCCAAAATATACCTTTTTATTGTTTTGGAGCAATAGTGTAACTCCCAGACCTGAATATTCATGATAGTCTTTAATTAAATCAGAGGAAGGCTCTTCGGGATATGCCTGAAGTATCGGAAAAGCATAGGGATGAGCGGAAAATTGTTCTGCAAGAGCAGCATAAGCTAATACTTCCTTTTCATCATAAGGTTTTTGAGCATAAATTTTACTAACCTTGAACTGGCCCTGGGTTAAAGTGCCTGTTTTATCAAATAACACCATTTTTGCCTGGTTTAAAGCTTCAAGATAGTTGCTTCCCTTGATGAGGATGCCCTCTTTGGAAGCTCTTCCAAGTCCTGCAAAAAAACTCAAAGGTATGGAAATAACTAAAGCACAGGGACAAGAAATAACTAAAAAGACAAATGCGCGATACAGCCATACCTCCCGGGCTATTTCAGGAAATATCCAGGGACAAAATAGTGCTAACACTAAAGCTCCACCGACTACTATAGGAGTATAAGCACGAGATAACCGGGTAATAAGCTGTTCAGTTTTGGCTTTTTTGCTGGACGCAGATTCCACCATTTGCATAATTCGACTTATAGTGGATTCGCAAAAAATTTGGTCCGCTCGAAGCTTTAAAAGTCCACTCAAATTGATTGCGCCAGATAAAACGGAATGATTTTCTTTTTTTAGTACTGGAGCTGATTCACCGCTGAGGGCTGAAAGATCAAAATTGGATTGACCTTCAATGATAGTGGCATCTACAGGAACTCTATCCCCAGGTTTTAGAATAAAAACATCTCCCACACTAACTTCTTCAGGGCGAATAAGAACCTGTTCATTGTTTTTCATCACAGTTATTTTATCCGGACGGAGATTAATTAAAGATTGAATCGACGAACGCGATCGCTGTACAGCATATTGTTGAAACTGTTCGCCAATCCAAAACAAAAGCATAACTGCAACTGCTTCAGGATATTCTTTGATAGCCAGAGCTCCAAGAGTAGCAATGCTCATAAGAAAATACTCATTGAACCATTCACGATTTTTGATGTTTCGAAGTGCACGCATCAAAACTTGCCACCCAAAAATGCCATAACAACAAAAATAAAATATCACTCTCAGATTGGAATCATAGAAAAATAAAGCCAGGACAAGAAAAAGCATGCCTGCACCAAACTGAAAGATTTTGCTAGTATTAAAGAATTTCAAAGGAGGCTTATCAATATGAGAAGTTTCAACTTTAACTCCTGGTTCCAGCTCATTAATGAGATTTTCAATGCGATGAGAGACATTGCTTGGAATTGAATCAGGCATCAACTGAACTACAAATTTCTTACTGGCAAAATTAAACTGGGCCTCTTTTACTCCTTCCATGGATTTTACTCTTTTCTCTATTTTGGAAGCACAGCTTGCACAGTTTAAACCTTGAAGCACCAAAGATAGCACTTGCTCATTTTTATGCCCAATTTGATGTATTTCGCAAACTTCTGGAATTTTGCCAATCCAACGATAAATATTCTTCATGACTTCATGAACAGGTATGCTCATATCAAAGACAATGCGCAATTGGTCTTTGTCGCGTTCAAATTGAACTTCTGCTACACCAGGCATACTACGAATCCTATCCAACAAAGATTCAATGCATTTTTCGCAAGCAATCCCTGGAAGGCTAATTTCTTTCGAGCTCATACTTAGATAACTTTCATCATCCAGGAACGTTTGATAAATACTTTCGTGACAAAGTACAAGTTGACTATTGCAGAAATAACAAAAGAAATCCATATTCCATTTAATCCGAAAAGCTTTCCAAAAAGCCACAAACCTGGTAATTGAACCAACCAGGTAGTAATGAGAGAAATATATAAACCTACCTTAAGATAACCTGTTCCCAGTAAAGGAGCTCCAAATATTGCTGTTACGGAGCCAATAATCTGAAGAAAAGCAAACAAAGGTAATATTGGTCTAATCAATTGAATTAATGACTGATCATGAGTAAAGAAAAGCAAAATCTTATCAGGAAATATCAAAAAGATGACAAAAAAGATAGAAGTAATAATACATGCAATCCATGCAGCAGTAAGAGTTGCCTGAAAGGATCGCTCAGGTCGGTTGGCACCCATATTTTGGCCCACAATAGCAGAAGTTGCGAAAGATAAGCCAGATATAAGCATGCCTGAAATACCAGCAGCTCTGGTAACAACCGTATATGCTGCCACTACATTCATGCCATAGATAGCTATGATTCGAATCAGAATGGAATGAGCCAGACCCCCGATTAAACCTTGAAAACCAGTAGGTAAACCAATAAGGAAAATTTTTTTCATCATATCAAATCGAGGTTTTAATAGTTCAATTGCTTTAAAGGAAATGGTTTTTCGGCCGCGGGTATAAACCCATAATCCTGCAAAAAGCAGGTATACCTGTGAAAAAGCCGTAGCATAAGCTACCCCCTTGATACCCAAAGAAGGCCAAGGACCTATACCGAGAATAAATAAAACATTTAAAGTTAAATTGATAATTAATGTACTTAACATAAGGTACATAGGAGTTAAAGCATCTCCCGCTGCCCTTAAAGCCGTATTATAGGTATATCCAGTGTTGAGCAAAGGCAAGGCCAACAACATTATCCTCCCATACCAAACTGCCATTTCAAGAGCTTCACCCTGAGCTCCAAAGAGCATCATTAATGGACGAAGTATGAAAAAAACAGGAAAAACCAATATCATGGAACCAAAAAGCTTCATCATGATAGTTTGTACGGTAGCAATACCTGCTTCTTTGATTTTATCAGCTCCATAGTATTGTGCAATCACAGCAACCGAGCCATTTCCTACAATTGCATTATAAGAGGAAAGGTAAGCATTAAGCACTCCAAAAAACCCCAAAGCAGCCTGAGCATTGGGATTGTTGATCTTTCCCATAAAATAAACATCAGTAATCCCTGTCAGGGATTGAAAAACCATCGCCACCATAGCTGGCCATGCCAAAGACAATAAAGACCAGCTCAGGTTTCGGTTGCTGGTACTTTTTTTGTTTAGCGACGAAGAGGAATTATTTGGGAGAGAATTCGAATTCGCAGTATTTACATTTGAGGATAACGGGCTCTTTTGAATAAATGTCATATTCTGGACAATATCCTTCCGTGTTGGTTATACACCTGGAATTAACACATGCTACTGTTCCTTTTATTTCCATAGGGATTTCAGGGTTGATTTTTTTTACTACCTGCGAATCCTTGATAATATTAATCGTAATATGGGGAGCCAAAAGAGACAGATAAGTTGCAGTTGCATCATCAAGATAATAATCCTGGATTTTGATCATATCTTTCTTTTTTAGTTGGTTGGAAGGCACATTCATAAAAACTATCAAAGTTTCATTTCCATGCAATTTACGCTTGAGAATATCCAAACATCGAAAGCCCATTCCTTCTGGCAAATGATCAATTACAGTGCCATTAATCAACATTTGTGTTTTCATTTTACTTAGCCACCCCCAATAATGATGCTATTAAAGCCATTCTAACAGGCACTCCATTATAAGCCTGCTTAAAATATAAAGCTCTGGGATCCTGATCCACTTCCCGGGATATTTCGTTCACGCGAGGCAAAGGGTGTAATACAATGGCATCTTTTTTTGCCTGTTTCATTATATCTTCAGAAAGAACATATGCATCCCGGTATTTAAGATATTCCATTTCTCCCAATCGTTCTCTTTGTACACGAGTAACATATATCACATCAACATCGTGAATGAAATCACGAAGATTGTTACCTATTTTAGGTTGCGCTCCAAATTCATCGCT
>CAZMFK010000021.1:0-12212 GCA_964565545.1 uncultured Caldisericota bacterium
ATTTTTAGGAGAAGCATCGAATTAATTTCGAGTAGATTTTAGGTGAAGCAATTCGCTAAGTTGCAAATCTTGCTTGTTTTGATAAAATAATGGATTGTTTGTATTTTTGTATAATGAATTTGAGGTGAATCATGGGCAGAAAAAAAAGTTCAGGTATCAATGGAAGGGATTCCAACCCAAAATACTTGGGCGTCAAAAAGTATGACGGCGAAAATGTAAAACCCGGGGGAATCATACTTCGCCAGCGAGGATCCAACGTTAAAGCTGGCAAAAATACTTCCATGGGCAAAGATTATACGATTTTTTCCCTGGCGGAAGGCAAAGTCAAATTTGAACGCCTCGGAAGAAGTGGAAAAAAAGTATCCATTGAGTAAAATTTGCGTTACTGTGCGCTATTATGCCCCCTGCAGAACAATAATGCAGGGGGTTTTTGTTTTTTTTAGATCATAAAGAAGGAATGGCATTGTGTTTATTGATGAAGTATTAGTATTTATCAAGGCAGGCGATGGTGGAGATGGCATCATCAGTTTCCGAAGAGAAAAATTCATAGCCCGGGGAGGACCGGATGGCGGCCATGGAGGAGACGGAGGGAGCATATATATTGAAGCAGATGAAAACCTCGACACATTGCAGGATTTTACAAATCAGCGCCATTATCGCTCTGAAAATGGCAAAGCTGGCTCAGGAGGAAACCGAAGCGGAAAAAGAGGAAGTGATTTAATCATCCGGGTTCCTGCTGGCACAATGATATTTGAGCAGATGCCAGAAGCTGAGGGTGAACTACTTGGTTTTGATCATAAACTGTCATCTCACCGTTTTGTCTGCGATCTGGACAAGCATCTGGAAAGAATCCTGATAGCCAAAGGAGGAAGAGGGGGAAAAGGGAATGCCTCTTTTGCCCATTCATTAAATCAAGCTCCTCGGTTAGCTGAAAAAGGAGAAAAAGGAGAAGAAAAAACACTGTTTTTGGAATTAAAAGTATTAGCTGATGTTGGCCTGGTAGGATTTCCAAATGCTGGAAAGTCAACTTTGCTTGGTAAAATCAGCAGAACTGATCCCAAAATTGGTGCTTATCCCTTCACTACTCTTGCTCCACAGCTGGGAAAGCATTTCATACCATACAAAAAGCCTTTTACTGTAGCTGATATCCCTGGAATCATAGAGGGAGCGTCAAAAGGCAAAGGCTTGGGTATTCAATTTCTAAAGCATATCGAACGCTGCCGAATGCTGCTTTTTATGGTTGATTTAGATCAATCATCCTTGGAGCACATCAAAAATCAGCTTCAAATTTTATTTGAAGAAGTTTTATTTTATAACCAACAACTAAAGGATAAAAAATGGATAATTTGTGGCAATAAAATTGATACGCCCATGGGACGGGCAATGCAAGATTCAATACAAAGCTATTTTCATTCCCTTTCCTTGCCCTATTTTTTTATTTCTGCCCAAAGGGGCGATAGCATTAAAGAGCTCATGAATTTTTGTTCGGAGCAACTGGAATTAATTCCGCAAATACCTATAGAAAACAAGCAAATGGTTTTATATACCCTCAAAGACCAAAAGATAAGTATTCAACGAATTGAAGAGCATCTTTTTAAAGTTGAGTGCTCTGACCTGGAACGAATTATCAGTGCTAGCGATATTCATCATCCTGGAAGTTTGAGATATATCAGCCGTATGTTTAAAAAAATTGAACTTGAAAAAATTCTTAAAAAACATGGAATCAAAGAGGGAGATATGGTAGAAATTGCTGGAAAGCGAATGGTGTGGTCATGAGCGAAAAACAAAAGATAAGCATAGGTATCATGGGGGGATCTTTTAATCCTATCCACATGGGTCATTTATTCCTTGCTGAGCAAGCTAGAGTTTGTTTTAACTTGTCTAGCGTTATTTTTCTTCCTACAGGACAACCTGCTTATCCAAAAAACGAAATGCCAGTTGCTGCAGAACACCGTCTTCAAATGACTTCTTTGGCTATTAACAGGCATCCTCATTTTTTCATTTCCAGACTTGAAGCCATGCAGAAAGAACCAACTTATACCATTCACTCTTTGATAGAATTTAGAAAAACCTATCCTGAAGACCGATATGAACTTTTTTTTATTACTGGAGCGGATGCGGTCAAAGACATACTTCAATGGAAAGAACCTGAAAGATTATTAGGTATGGCTCAGTTTATTGCAGGCTCAAGACCTCCTTATTCTTTTGAAGAACTATACGCCACTATAGCTGATTGGACCCTGGCAAAGTCCCGAATTCATGTGATGCAGATCCCTCTTCTTGAAATATCTTCATGTATGATAAGGGAGTACTTACGGCATGGGAAAACAATCAAATACCTGGTCCCGGAAAGTGTCGAACAGTATATTTACAAGTATCAGCTATATGTTACAGAAAGGAGGGCTATACCAGGCTATGTCCATTCTTAAAGCCCGAGTAAAAAACCCCCAGGACTCTACTGAAGAAAAAAAAGAGATCATCATTGATATTCTCAAGCAATATAAAGCAGAAGACATCCTCATCATGAAAATGACTGATATCACCTCGGTAACCGATTATTTTATCCTTTGTTCCTCAGATAATACCATGCTTAGTTCTGCTATTGTTGAAGAAACAATTGATGTAATGAAGAAATATCGCTGGAAACCTTTGTTTCATCCTCAAGATCTTGAATCCAGATGGATAATATTGGATTATGGAGATATTGTGCTTCACATATTTCATCCAGATGAGCGTAAACACTATGATCTTGAAACTTTATGGGATCAAGCGGCAAAGACCTTTATTTCAACGTGAATCTTGACAATGCCACCAAATAAGGTACCTTAATATAAGTTTTTCATACGGAGAGGTGGCCGAGTGGCTGAAGGCACTCGCCTGCTAAGCGAGTGAGTGATGAAAATTGCTCCGCGGGTTCGAATCTCGCCCTCTCCGCCAGTTTTTTAATCAAGCAATAATATCAGTCTTTTTTCTTTTTTCCGATTTTGGCCATCATAACAAGAATGAAGTATATGGCAGCTACAACAACCAGCACCATGGGATTCATTCGGTTGGTTGGCAAAAAGGTAAGAGAAAATAAAACCAACCACACTGCAAATACGGCTTTAGTCCATTCTTTGTACATAAAACACTCCTCTTATGAAAAATATTTATAACGGAAAATCCCTGATAACTAATTGGTGAATACGTTCCATAGCTTCTTCAATGTTGGGAGTGGAATTGGCATAAGAAAATCGGATATATCCTTCTCCAGTGTCTCCAAAAGCACTTCCTCCCAGACAAGCTACGCCTGCCTGATAAAGAAGATGATCGGCAAAAGCTTTGGAAGTCATAAGATACTTGTTGAGAATCTCTTTGGCATTCACAAAGAGATAAAAAGCTCCCTGGGGTTCTTTGGCATGAAAGCCCGGAATTTGATTAACTAAGTTAACCATCAAACTGCGTCGTTTGCAGAATTTTTCTTTCATCATGGTTACTTCAGGATTGTCTCCCAGTAAGGCTTCAATACCTGCATATTGAACAAAGGTGGGGGTGCAGGACACTGTATTGTTGATGATTTTCTGCATTGAAGTAAAGAATTCTCGTGGCACTGCTGCGTAAGCCAGGCGCCAACCCGTCATAGCATAGGTTTTGGACATTCCGTCCATCAGTACGGTACGTTCTTTCATTTCAGGAATGGAAGCGATAGAGGAGTGTACATTATTTTCTCCATAAATCAGATGAGAGTATATTTCATCTGAAAAGATGACTGCATTGGAATCGCGAACCACTTTTGCAATTTTTTCCAGATCTTCCCTGGTAAATAATGCTCCAGTTGGATTCTGGGGACTATTTAAAATGATCAGGCGAGTTTTGGGGGTGATGAGCTTGGAGAGCCTTTCTACATCAATTCGGTAATCATCCTCTTCCAGAAGCGGCAAAGGAACCGGATGCCCACCAGCCAATCGGATAGCTGAGCGATAAGGCGGATAGCCTGGATCAGGGTAAATGGCCTCATCACCTTCTTCAAGAAAGGTCATGCAGGTGGCAAAAATCAATAATTTACCCCCCGTGCTGATTAAAATATCCTGAGGCTCAAAATCGCTTCCACGATGCATACTGAGGTATTTGGCTACAGCCTCTCTCAGTTCAGGGATTCCAGCTGCAGGGGTGTAATGCGTTTGGCCATCATCCAGGGCTTTTTTGCAGGAATCAATGATGCCTGCAGGGGTGGAAAAATCAGGTTCGCCAATTTCAAGGTGTATGACTTTGATACCCTTTTCGCGTTCAAGAGCTTTGGCTTTGGCTAAAACTTCAAAAGCTCCTTCAGCTGTACAATTTTGTGCTCTAACTGAAATCTTCATGATTGAACTCTCCTTTGTATGTTCATCGTCCTATCTTCGATCCTTCCTACCTGCACTGCCTTTGTAAAATGGCTTAGGCACCACCGTAGCTTCAGCTCTGTTATTTCTAATGCTGATCAGGACTTTTTTTCCTGCTTGAGATAATTCTGTTGGCAAATAGCCCAAACTGGCTACCTTTTGGATAGTAGGGCAGTAAGTACCAGAAGAGATAAAGCCAACACATTTGTCTTCATGGATTATTTCCATTCCATGGCGGGGGATTTGTTTTCCCTCCAGTGTCATGGCGCAAAGTGTCCGCTCAATGCCTTTATCCTTCTGCTTTTGGATTGGCTCTCGACCAACAAACGGCTTATCAAGTTTGACTGCAAAGTTTTGTCCTGCTTCAAGCGGACTTATGGAAGCATCAATGTCATTACCGTAAAGCCAGAGGCAGGCTTCAAAACGTAAAGTATCTCTGGATCCCAGACCGCAAGGCTTAACTCCTTTATGGGAAGTGGAATCGAGAATAGCTTGCCATATTTTGGCAATTTCAGTTGGTTTGGCTAAAATCTCAAAACCATCTTCTCCCGTATATCCGGTGCGAGAAGTAATGGTATGAATGCCAGCGATCGGTATGCTCATGAATTTAAAGACTTTAATTTCGGCCAAACTTTTTGAGCATAAAGGCTGAAGAAGAACTTCGGCCTGGGGACCTTGAAATGCAATTTGCCCATACTCATGGGATAGGTTGGTGATATTAAGATCCATTTCCTTTTTTTCATGTCGGATATGTTGGATATGGTCAAAATCTTTTTGAATATTGGATGCATTGACCACCAGAAGCATTTTTTCAGCATTGACTCGGTAGGCTAAAAGATCATCCACCTGTCCTCCGTGAGGATAGCACATAGGGGAATACCTTATGTCTCCGTCGGACATATCCGTAGTGCGGTTAGTAATAAGGTAATCAACAAATGCTATGGCATCTTTGCCTTGAATTTCAATCTCTCCCATGTGGGATACATCAAATATTCCAGCAACTTGACGAACGCTTTGGTGTTCTTCCATCATCGAACTATACAATAGGGGCATTTCAAATCCAGCGAAAGGAATCATTTGAGCTCCCAGCTGAAGGTGCTCTTCGTACAAGGGAGTATGGGTGAGGCTCATATTTTTACCTCCTCGGAATAATCAAGGGGGATCGCATCAATTTCTTGAAGTGCTTGAAGGGTTTGTTCATAGTTGGGCGCTTTTCCATGCCAATCAGCTTGATTTTCCATAAAGGAAACTCCTTTGCCTTTGACGGTCTGACCTATGATAACCGATGGACGATCGATTTGGTTTTTGGCTTCCTCGATAGCTTGATCAATGGCTTTCATGTTATGGCCGTCAATTTGGAAACTGATCCAGTTGAATGAAGCAAACTTGTCTTTAATGGGAGCTATACCCATGACATCTTCGACCCAACCGTCAATTTCAAGATTGTTGTAGTCAAAAAACAAAGTCAGATTATTCAGGCGATAATGAGCAGCAGCCATGATAGCTTCCCAGATCTGTCCTTCTTGAGACTCTCCATCTCCGCAAAGGACAAAAACGTGATTAGGCTTATGCTGGCTTTTCAAACCCAATGCTATTCCTACACCTACAGATAATCCCTGTCCTAATGATCCTGAGCTTACTTCCACTGCCTCAAGGCGGGAAGAAGCTGGATGTCCTTGAAAAGGAGAGCCAAAAGATCGAAAAGTGGAAAGTAGTTCTCTTGAATAATATCCAGTTTCAACGTAAAGAGAATATAGCAATGGACTTACATGGCCTTTGGAAAAAATGACGTAATCACGATTCAGCCATTTAGGTTCCTGGGGCCGGTGCCTGAGATGATTGACAAACAAACTGCTCATCATTTCGACAGAAGAAAGCGACCCTCCAGGGTGGCCTGAGCCTGCAGCAAAAGTACTGATAATGATATCTTTTCGAATTTGTTTGGCAAAAGCTGATAAATAGCTTGAATCCTGCTTCGATGGGTATTCAGTAAAAGTTGTAAAAGAGGGACTGTGAGCAGTCAATAAAGCCATAGCTTTTTCTCTTCTCTCAATTGCTTCCATGATCACCTCGCTAACGTATGCTCTTATATTCTTTTATAAGAGCATTATAAGGTGAATCGAAAGCAATGTAAATGATAAAAAAAACAAGCAGGGGGCTGATCAAAATTTCTATAAAAAACTCCAGCTGTATTCAATTGAAAAAAAGAAGAAAAAAGTTATGCTATTCAATAAAATGAATACTCAATTATCTGGCGAAAGTAAAAATCTTTTTAATGACGAAGGGGCACAAACAAGTGTATTGTATTCAGTGCTTCTTCTTTTAATTGTTTTGGTAGGCTTGACAGTGATACAGATTGGCCAGGGAACAATGCAACGTATTCGTTTTAGGCAGGTATCGGACAGCTCCTGCATTGCTGCTGCTACAGCTTTTTCTTCTCAGGACCTTCCGATAGTTCAGGTTGACCTCACTCACGAGTATATACTATTGGCCCATTACTTTGGAGAATCATTAAAACAAATTCAAGAAGCTGCCCAACTCGTAGAAAATGCAAATCCTGGAAACAACCTTTTATCTGCTTATTTTTCTTCTTCAAGTTTTATTTCTGAAATAGCTCCTTATCAGGACCATATGGAATCCATATGCCTTGATCCGACAGACCCTGGCATTATTCCAGAAAATTTCTTTGAGGAATTTGAATCATTAACTCTTCGAAATGCCATAATTTCTGGTCAACAAATACGTACAATGAACTGCAATGCATATGGCGGAGTTTTTTCTTCGATGGAGCAAATTATTGTTCCCGATAGTTTAATTTGGGACAATCTTTATCCTGATTCTTCCATGAGAGGTTTTTTTCAAATTTCTAACATGCCTTCTCCCCGTTTTTTCTTTTTAAATGCTTTTCCATATGCCAGCCTTAATCGGCGTGGAAGGATGATTTCAGCTACTTTCACTCCTTTGCTCACCGTAAGCGAACCAACTAATCCAGTTTCTGATCCATTAAAAACAAGATATCAAGAGGCTTGCCAAGCTCTTGAAGCAGTTAATCTTTCCAACCAGCAACGAATTAATCAAATGAAAACCCTTGATCCTGAAAATGTTCCTGAAGACCTTGCTCTTCTTACAGACTTATGGAACGCAATAATCATAGATCTTCAGCAGTGGGCGGTTGAAGCTCTGGATCTCGATCTTTTTGATTATTCTTCGATTGCATCGGAGCAAGTCCAGATTCCAATTGTTTCCTCCTTTGTCAGTTCTACCTATGGGCAAACAGATTCTCTGTTAGATCTGGCTGTCCAGCACGGGATTGATACCACCGATCCTCGTGCCATGGAAGAAAGCCTTTCAGGTTTGATTAACCTTGAAACATTCTTTCTTGAATCTACTCTCGAGCTTTCCATAGCTCAGTTTCAAAATCAGTTGATTTCATTTTATGAATCATTGGAAGCCGGACTCACTATTACAAAAACTCAATTTGAAGATATTTTGCTCCAACTGGAAGCATTCAAAGAAAATCTGGATCCATCCCAGGGAAGTCTTTCTACCCTTTTGTCAAATGTTTCGGAAGATATGCAGCTTCAACTGGATGAGCCCACTATTCAACAAATCCAATCTTACTATGAGTTCATTGGACTTTTTTCAGAAAATATCCAGGAATTATACCATCAGATTGAATACCTTGTTCAAATATGGCCAGGAGAAAGCCAAGCTCTTATTGTCATCCCTTCCAATCAATTCTTTGATCAAGCACAGGATTATTTTAGAATTCCAATAATAAGACTGGAAAGCAATTAGCGAGTGCTAAAAAAAATACTGCTTCTTTGCCTTTGTTTTTCCTATATTCTTTATTCAGGGTGCTTTCATGCACAAACCTTGTGGATTGGGATTGCAGAAGATCAAAGCAGTTCTTTGGCAAAGATTTCAAAAGAACTTGATCAAGGGCGTAAATTAACCATGCAGCTACTTTCTCACAAGGATGCCAATAATCAGGTTTTTCGCCTGAAAAGTATCGATACTATCAATAATCCTGAAAAAACTGCCAATGCTTTTCGAATCCTGATTGATCAACATCAGGTTAAAGTTCTTTTAGGCGTGCCTTCAACGGAATGTGCACAAATTGCTAAACATATCGCTGAAGCTCGAAGCATTCCTTTTATCTGCAACGCATATGATGCAACTATCTCCGAGGATATGAACCAGGTAACGGTATTTAGGCAAAATCCGATACAATTGGGACAACTAACTGCTCTTTACTTTTTTTATGTGATGAAGAAAAATAGATTATCGGTTTTGTATGATGAAGCTCTTCAAGCTACTTTTCAATCTGCAAAGGGTTTTTTGGAAGAAGGACGTTTAATTGGAGCGACTATGATTGAAGAGACTTTTTCATCTTATGATCGTCCGGCTGACTGGCAGGTCAAATGGTCAAGACTTCACTCTGCGCAACCGGAAGTTATTTTAATAGCAGCTGATCCCTCACATTATAGGGACCTATTGACTATTGCAAAACAGGTGCTTATGGTACCAGCTATTTTTGTGCTTCACCATCAGCCTCAAAAGGAAGACCTTCTGGAGCACCCTACATTGTTTGAAAACATCTATATCCTCACGCCTTTTTATGAACAGAAGCCTTTATTTAGCAAAAGCTCCTTTTTCCAGCAATATATTCAACGTTTTAATGAAGCTCCTTCATATTACAGCGCACAGGGTCATGACGAGATCATGTTATTATATGAGATCCAAAAAAAAAGAAATCATTTGGCATTGAATGAACGTTTTAGCTCAATGGAAGGTTTTATTCCTGAAAGAGATTTATATTTTACGGGATTTAGAGGATTTATGACTAACAGTTTATCCATGAATGATATCGATGTGTTGAAAGTGCAGGACAATGCGATAGAATACCTTGGTGCATTTTGGATGGAAATTTTATCTAAAGGGGGCCAATAATGAATGTTATGCGTCGGATTTTTCTTGACTGCGCATCTACCACTCCGACTGATCCGCGAGTGATTGAGTATCTAATACCTTTCATGAGCCAACATTTTGGAAATGCCTCCAGTCTTCATTACGAAGGAACTCAGGCTAGAAAGGCAGTCGAAAAAGCCAGAGAGCAGGTAGCTTCATTAATCAATGCTCAAGCAGACGAAATATACTTTACTTCGGGAGGGACCGAAGCAGATAATTTTGCTTTAAAAGGTATTGCCAGGCAGAGCTCTAAAAAACATCTTATCACCACTTCAATTGAGCATCCAGCTGTTTTGCAGACTGCACGTGCTTTACAAATGCAAGGATATGAAGCTTCGTTTCTTTCAGTTGACGCAAAAGGCAGAATCGATCCTGAAGAGCTTAAAAAAACGATCCGTTCTGATACTTTCCTTGTCTCAGTAATGTTAGCCAACAATGAAATTGGAACTCTGCAACCTTTGGAAGAAATTAGTAAAATTACTAATGCTTCAGGGGTCTTATTGCATACCGACGCTGTCCAGGCAGTTGGAAATATGCCAGTAGACGTTCGCAAGTTAGGAGTGGATTTACTTTCAATTTCTTCCCATAAGCTTTATGGCCCTAAAGGTGTTGGTGCATTATTTATTCGAAAAGGTGTTCCAATCCAACCTTTGATGGATGGAGGCGAACATGAGCATGGCAAACGTTCAGGAACATATAATACACCAGGTATTGCAGGATTTGGAAAAGCTTGCGAATTATCGCAATTGGAAATGAAAGAATTTATGCCCCAAATAGTTCGTTTGCGCAATATGCTCATTAATGAACTCCCCCAGCGCATTCCTGAGATATATCTCAACGGAGATCCCTCAGATAGGCTTCCGGGCAATGTTCATTTTTCCATACCTTATGTTGAGGGAGAAGCGTTATTATTGCGGCTTGATGATGCAGGAATTGCCGTTTCAACAGGTTCTGCCTGCAGCTCACATAATTTAAAAATATCGCATGTTCTGCATGCATTGGGAATAGACGCTGTTCGTGCCCAGGGTTCTTTAAGGATTAGCATTGGGCGCCATAATACTATCGAAGATATCCAGGCTTTGATGAGCGTATTGCCCGAAATAGTATTAAAATTACGACAAATGTCGCCTTTGTACCAGCCAGATTTGAAAGGAGCATAAGTTCACATGTACAATGAGATAATATTGGATCATTTCCGAAACCCCCGAAATGTGGGAGAAATTAAAAATGCTGATGGGATTGGTGAAATTGGAAATGCAGTCTGTGGCGATATGATGACATTTTATTTGAGCATTGAAGACAACATTATAAAGGATGCAAAATACAAAACTTTTGGCTGTGGAGCTGCCATTGCGGTTTCATCTATCGTTTCCGAGTATATTATTGGCAAACGGATTGAAGAGGTTATGAAGCTTGATCACAAAAAGGTTTCTGAATTGCTTGGTGGATTGCCCCCTCAAAAAGAACATTGCTCCAATCTTGGAGCAGATGCAGTAAAGAAGGCTATCGAAAACTATTTGTCAAAAAAGCCAGCGAACCAACAAAAGTAATGTTGAAAAGAAAAAAGAAATTAGTATAACAAAATGAAGCAAACAATAAGGAGGAATTAACGATGGCAAAACCGAAAATCGATGCAGATTGTTGCACAGGATGTGGCATTTGTGTTGACACCTGTCCCACCAATGCACTTGAATTACAAAATGACCAAGCAGTTCTGGCCAGACCTGAAGATTGCGACGGCTGTGGAAGCTGTTCAGAATCTTGTCCGCTGGAATGCATCACAATGGAAGAATAAGCCCATGAATACCCCGTGCAGGCTTTTCTTGTCCTGCATGGGGTATTGACAAAGAAGGGATTTATATTTTAATTTTATAAAAAGTTATTCTGACGGATGGAGTTGAATGTCGAAACATAAAGGAAAGGGTTTTTCTATTATTTTTATCCCCACCAGGGGGCACAGCAAAACTTTCCATATTCCGTCCTACATGATTTATATGCTTTCTCTTTTCATGGTGATTGCATTTGTTTTTGCTTACCAGTTCTTTCAACAATTTAACCAGCTCAGAAGAGAATACATTGTCATGAACAGCTTTTCAATGGAAGCCAAACAGCGCATCCTGTCGGAAGAGCTTTTTGCTGTTCAACAGGTGATGGAAGAAGTATACCCGGTGATTGAAGCAAACAAAGAGAAAATGATGTTTATCGGACAAAAAGACCAAGAAGTACGAAAACATTTAAATCTGAAAGAAAATGACCTGAGTATTGACAAGTTTACCCTTCAGCCAGCAAAAAACCGAAAAAACCTTGCTTTTTTTGATAATTTTCAATTAAATCTGATGAATGCTATGAATTTGCAGGAAAAGGCCGAAACCTTGGCTCGAAAATTGGATGAACGTACTGAAAATCTTCTTACCGCAGAAGAATCCAGCAGCGTATATCTGACGCGTTTGGACCAAACTCCTAATATTTGGCCTGTTCCTGGTGTTATTAGTCCAGGATACGGTTGGCGCATCCATCCCATTTTCAGAGTCAGGGATTTTCATACTGGCGTGGATATCACAGCAGCCAGAGGTTACCCAATTCAGGCTGCAGCAGATGGATTAGTTACAGATACAGGTCGCTTTGGAGGATATGGCATTCACGTTCAGATATATCATCGTGATGGGATTTCGACTTTATATGCCCATTGTGATGAAGTCTTGGTTAAAGTTGGGGATTATGTAAAAAAAGGATCAATTATTGCCCGTGCTGGCGAAACTGGAACTGCGACTCATCCTCATTTACACTATGAAGTTAGGATGTACGGCGAACCAGTTAATCCGGAAGCTTTTTATCTTGAAGGGAGAATTTCCCGATGAGTCGAGAAAAATCATGTAAATT
>CAZMFK010000022.1:0-11860 GCA_964565545.1 uncultured Caldisericota bacterium
AGGATAGTGCCCTCTCCGTGACCCGGGTAAAGCAATATTGATTGGGCTTCATCTTGAAAGCGTTGAACAAATTGCTTGAGTGAATCCTGCATATCCCGGGGAGAGCCTCTGGAAAAATCAGTTCGCCCGATGGATTCCTTAAAAATAAAATCACCAGTAAAAATATGCTTGTCCAGCTTTAGTGCCACTGAGCCGGGAGTATGCCCTGGAACGCATATGATTTCTACTTCTCCCAAAGGCGTTTGCATGGACTTATCATAAAGACAAACCCTATCACTTGCTGAAAGGGAATATGGGACAACGAAGGCTGAAGAGCCATTAGCCTGGGAATCGAAGAGCAGGCATTCATCTTCAGGGTGAATATAAATCGGCAAATCCGGGTAGTGAGTTCGAAAATCCGTTAAAGCCAGAATATGATCAAAGTGACCATGGGTCAACAAGATGGCAAATGGCGCAAGCTGTTTTTGCTCCAGGTAGCTTTGGATGGGCCTAAACTCAGCAGGATCAATGAGCAGAGCCTGCCTTGAATGGTACGCTACATAACTATTGGTAGCTATGGGTCCGCAAGGGATGGCATGAATATTCATCTGAGCCTCCGGGTATCAAATATCAAGGTTACAGGACCGTCAATGCATAAAAAGACTTTCATATCCGCAGCAAACTGACCGCTCTGGATCAAGCGCTGATAATCATTCTTTAAAAGTACCAGCAACTGCTTGTACATCGTTTTTGCTTTATCAGGAGCTTCTGCCTGGGTAAAATCGGGGCGAAATCCTTTGTTCAAGCTGCCCAGCAGGGTAAACTGAGGAATCAGCAACAGGGGTTGGTCTTTGGGTAGGGAAAGGCTCATTTTTCCATTTTCATCTTCGAAAATACGACATCCATCAATTTTTTTAGCACATAGCAATAAATCTTGCGAAGTATCCTCTTTTTCAATGCCTACAAAAACAGCCATACCTGGTCCCGTAGAGGCAATAGTGATTTTATCCACCTCAATATGACCTGACAGAATCCGCTGGATGACAAGTCTCATAGCTACATTCGCCTTACTTTTTCCACGCAGTCCATATGGCTTAGCTTTATGATAAGCTGATTCAGTTGCTGAATATTTTTAACCTGGACTTTGGCTATAATTTTAGCAGTTTCCGTTTTTGAAATCGAAGCTTTCAGATCCACCAGGTTAATCTCCTCTGAAGAGATGGCATTGGATATCTGAGCCAGGGTCCCGGGCTGGTCTTTTACTTTGATGTAAAGGCCTGCAACAAAAGAAACATCATCAACACTGGTCCAATGGGCTGACAATATCCGATCAGCTTCCTTTGAGAGCGTTTTGACATTTGGGCAGTCTTTTCGATGGATGACAATTCCTCGACCCCGAGAAACATAAGCCAGGATGTCATCGCTGGGGACTGGATTGCAGCAGCGGGGAAAGAGGATGGGCATGTTCAGGTCGCCTTCAACTTCAATATAAAACTTGGGATCGGTTGGGGCTTTGGTAGCTTTTCGGGGTTTTTTGATGATTTTTTTAGTTTCGGGTGTCTCTTTTTCAGCTTCTTCCTTTTTATCTTTATCAGGGTATTCATCGATTTCCTGGTTTTGCTTGCGGAACCAGGCCCTTATCTTAGCTTTTGTCGAGGGAGATCTGACTATTTTTAACCAGTCCTGGGAGGGACCTTTGGCATTTTTAGCTGTTAGGATCTGTACTCTGTCCCCGGTGGCTAATTTAGAGCTTAAAGGAACAATTTTCCCGTTTACCTTTGCACCAATACAGCTATTGCCTATATCAGAGTGAATACGGTAGGCAAAATCAAGCGGAGTAGCCCCAGAAGGCAAATCAATGACTTTTCCCTTGGGGGTGAATACAAAAATCTCATCTTGAAAAAGATCAAACTTGACAGAACTAACAAATTCTTTAGCACTTCCTATTTCACTTTGCCAATCAAACAACTGCCTGAGCCAGGTCACCTTTTCATCAAAATCTTTATCCTGGTCTTGAGCGCTTTCTTTATAACTCCAATGAGATGCAATGCCGACTTCATTGTTTTGGTGCATCTGGAAAGTACGGATCTGTATTTCAATTAGCTCTTCCTTGGGGCCAAATACGGTGGTATGAAGCGAGCGATAACCGTTTGTTTTTGGGGTAGCGATATAATCTTTGATTCTTCCGGGAAGGGGTCGCCATAGATTATGGATTATTCCCAGCACTTCGTAGCATTCTGATACTGTTTGGACCAGAACCCGGGTAGCAAAAAGGTCATAGATTTCATCCAGCGTTTTATTTTCTTTAATCATTTTTTTGTTGATAGAGAATAGATTTTTGGGGCGGCCTTCCACTTTGAATTTCATGCCATGCTTCGAAAGTTCCTTGATTAACTCCTGGATAACATGTTGGACGTATTCTTCGCGAACATTACGAGTAGTAGCTATCAACGTACGAACGTGTTGATATCGTTTGGCTTCCAAATACTTGAAAGCTAGATCTTCCAGCTCCCATTTAAATGCATACATACCCAATCGATGGACTAAAGGTACATAGATATCCATTGTTTCTCGGGCTATTTTGATTTGCTTGTCGGGAGAAAGCGCATCAAGTGTGCGCATATTGTGAAGCCGATCAGCAATTTTAATCAGCACTACCCGAGTATCGGAAGCCATTGCCAGTAGAAGTTTGCGAAGATTTTCTACCTGTCCCTCTTCTTCAGTGGTAAAATGAAATTTTTGCAAATTTGTGACTTGTTGTACCAATCCAGCGATATCCTCGCCAAAGTTTTCCGATATGCTTTGTTCGTTTGCCTTAGTATCTTCGATGCTATCATGAAGCATGGCCGCAATAATAATATTTTTGTCGGCATGGTGTTCAGCAAGTATTTTGGCGACATGAAGCGGATGAAGGATATATGGCTCGCCTGATTTTCGGTATTGTCCCTGGTGTAAACCTTTGGCATACTCAAAAGATCGGTCAATCTCAAATACATCCTTTTTGCTCAAATAGGTGCAAAGCAAGGGACGAAGTTCCTGTTCAAAAAAATCCAGCGATTGTAGCGCTTGCATAACTAAATCTTTTGCCACCTTCATTCACATATTATTGGATTAAAGTATAATGATGATGACTAATTATGGTAGTATCATGGTAGATAAAATGATGACAGAGAAGCTAAAAAAAGGTCGATTCAAGCAATTTGGCGCATATCAGTCAATGATAGCGCTATGGTCATTGCTTTTTGTTATGGGCTCTTTTCAAGATATTACGCTTGCTCCTCCTGGCAATCACCCCGAATGGAACCTGAATCCACATTCCTTTGTAATCAATCAGCAGCAGCTTTTGTTTAGCTATCTTAGTCATGAAAAAACAGAAAAAACAGTTAAGCTGGCACTCAACGATCATTGGATTTTTAAAGAAGTAATTGAACAAAAACAGGTTTGGCATTCGGTAGCTCAAGATTGGAATTATAAAATAAGCCTATTCCAAAGTCCGGAAAATAAACTACAGATGGAGCTTAAATTTCGTTTGCTTTTAAATGATGATTTATATGTTTTTATGCGCATTCATAACACTTCTCCATCGTTTCAGGGGCTTCAATATGCTTTGGCATGGACACAGGAAAATGCTCCAAATTGGAATAGCTGGGCAAGCTATGGCTTTTTGTATCCTTCGGACGCTTCTAACGCAAAGTCGCCTATCTTGACAAGCATTCAAGCTTCAGAGGATCAGTTTTGGAATTGTGAAATGCGTTATTTTAAAACCTTCCAGCATGAGCACACTATTCAAACCTGGCTAAAAGGAAAGGTGTTTCAGTACAAACCTGTTGAGCCTGGGCTAATCGAGCACCAGGAGGTAAATAGTCTGGTTTGGCTTGATATTGTTGACAATGTTGTCTGGAATACGACCAGAAGCTGGATTTCGCCTCAAAGTATTTATGAAGACTGGTTTTTATTCTCGGATAAAGCTTTATTAAATATTAACTCCTCACGGACAAAAAAAGTGATGGAAACTACTGATTTTTCGCTCATCAAATATTTTGGCCAAAATGGGTTCTATTACAACACTCAAAGCACCGGCTATCTGAATGAAAATCACAGGACTTATTATTGGGACTATTCCATGTATGCAGCCCGAAGCATACTGGAATACTATTTCAATCCGCATGAGCGTTATTTCTATGATTTTGCCACTCATTGCCTGCTGGTGTTAAAAACTAACCGAAATGAAAAGGGATACTGGAAAACAGGCACGGTATCACTATGGTTGAACGAACTTTACCAGTTAGAAGCAAATTATTTTGATACGCGTTTTTCCGTTGATGCTGGGTTATTTCTCCTTTTTTACCACCAACGTTTCCATTGCCCGGAAGCTTTGGCCATGGCTACAAAAATTGGAGACCTACTATTAACCTATATGCAAAAAGGTTATGGTTTTCGTACTCCTAATGATGGAATGATGATTCAGGATTATATTTGCGAGAATAACCCAGATCAAAAAACACACACATCACTAAATCACCTGATTAATGAAGCAAACTTTTTATTAATGCTTTATGAGCATTCTCAAGTAGTTTACTATAAAAACGCTGCCATAAGGATTGTCAAAGGGATAATTGCCACAGAAGAGGAATGGAAAAATTCCCTCAATGGGGATCTGCATTATGCATTATTTCCTGATGCCACTTATGGTGAAAAAGACTACCTTACCCTGACTTACCATGATCTTCTTAGATACCACAGCTTTTCGGAAAAATATCTCAAAGAAAGGACTCCTGCCATGTTTCGATTGGGAAAATACAAAGAAGATTTCTTGATTCATCATCGAGTAATTGATCGAAGGCGATTGCAGGAAAATAAAACTCATGTCTACCATCTCTGGGAAAAACCAAGCTAAGCCCCTTCAGTTACAAAACAATTCTGAAGAATTTTCTCTACGCCCCAAAAACCTGACCGATTATGTCGGTCAAAAAAGTATAAAAAAAAGCTTGAAAGTATCCATGCAAGCTTCCAAAGAACGGAGCGAGTGCCTGGAGCACATTTTGCTTTATGGTCCCCCAGGGCTTGGGAAAACCTCTTTAGCCATGGTTATTGCCAATGAAATGAATGCTCATATCATTAAAACTACAGCCACTTCTTTTAAGCGTATTATTGACCTTTATTCTATGGTGATCTCGCTTCAACAACACGATGTGTTGTTTATTGACGAAATCCATCGTTTGGACAAAAGAGTGGAAGAATCACTTTATAGCGTGATGGAAGATTTCCAGATCCATATGGTGCGAGGTAGCGGACGAAACATCAAAGCAGTGAATATCCCCTGCCGGTCTTTTACCCTTATTGGCGCAACCACTCGTTCCGGGCTTCTTTCAAAGCCATTGAGAGACCGCTTTGGGCTAACTTATTCATTTAATTTTTATACGCCCGATGAATTAGTGCAAGTCATTCAAACCGTTTCAAAGCAACTGGAATTTTCCATAGATCGGCCGGAAGCAGAGGAAATAGCACGAAGATCCCGAGGCACTCCCCGCATAGCCATACACCTTATGAAAAGAGCGCGCGATGTAGCAACCGTAGCTCAAAAAAAATTCATTGATGGAGAGATCATAGAACAAACTTTCCAGATCATGCAACTGGATGATTTTGGTTTAACCGACCATGATCGAAGGCTCCTATTGCTATTATTCCAGCGACAGGGCAAACCAATGGGCCTTAATACTTTGTGCGCTATATTAAATGAAGATAAAACAACTTTTGAAGAAGTATTGGAACCTTATCTTCTTTCATTGGGTTTTCTAGAAAAAACTTCCAGAGGAAGAATTTTGACTTCGCAAGGAATGAAATATATGCATCAATTTTTAAAAAATAATGACCAAGAGGCACTGTTTTGAAAAAAAAACTATTGCTCCATATTTGTTGTGCCCCATGCACCATTATACCGCTTGAAAAGCTTTCTTCTGAATTTGATATCACAGGATACTTTTACAATCCCAATATTCATCCCTATAAAGAGTATCAAGACCGCTTGCAAAGCGTTAAAAGGCTTGCTAAAGAGCGATCCATGCCATTGATTATTGGCAAATATCCCTATCAAGAATACCTACAAAAAGCTATTACTTTTAAGGAAATTAAAAATCCCCAGCGTTGTCGTTTTTGTTATGAGACTCGCCTGGAAAAAACTTTTGAAACAGCGCTTCAGCAAAATATCCCCCTTGTTTCCAGCACTTTATTGTATAGTAAATATCAGCACCATGATTTGATTTTGGAAAGCATTCAGAGCCTTTCTCATCATTTTAAAGAGCTGAATTTCTTTTATCAAGATTTTCGCCCCTGGTTTTACGAAGGGCTTGAAAAAGCCCGTCAGAATGCTTTATATATGCAAAAATACTGTGGATGCCTATTTTCCAATCAGGAAAGATACGAAAAGCATGCAAAAAGGGAATAATTAAATATGAATTTAAAGAAAAGGAGAAAAGTATGTCAAAAACACTAGAAAACTTAAAAGAAGCCTTTGCTGGAGAATCTCAAGCCAACCGAAAGTATCTTGCTTTTGCCCAAAAAGCTGAACAGGACGGTTATCCCGCCGTAGCCAAACTCTTCAGGGCAGCAGCTGAAGCTGAAACCATTCATGCCCATGCTCATTTTCGGCTGATGAAAGGCATCGGAAACACTAAAGAAAACCTGGAATCTGCCATTGGAGGAGAAACGCACGAATATCAATCCATGTATCCTGCATTTATCCAGGATGCTCAAAATGAAAATGAAGTTGCAGCTGCAAAAATATTTGAATTTGCTTTAAAAGCTGAAAAAGCTCATGCTGAACTATATACGGACATGCTCCATGAGTTTGAGAAAAACGAAAATGCAGATTTCTATCTTTGTCCGGTTTGTGGATTTGTATCAAAAAATCACATCCCTGACAATTGCCCCATATGTCAGGCAAAAGCGTCTGTTTTTAAGAAAATCGATTGATTTGTTGATCTTTGCAAAAATCCCGGTAGCCCTCAAGGGCTACCGGGATTTTTTATTGTTCCCGCTCAGGGATGCTGATTTCGTCTTTTAAGACTTCGAAGGTTCCGTTATCTTCGATTTCGATAGTGATAGTGTTTTTCAGGACATTATATCCTTTGACAATAGCTTCTTTATCGTTATAGAGTACTCTTTTCCCAATTTTGGGATAACCTTTAGACATTTCGATGTATTGCTGGTGTTCGTAAGTTAGACAGCACATCAGTTTTCCGCAGATTCCTGTAATTTTGAGCGGATTGATTTCAAGATGCTGATCCTTGACAGTTCTGATACTCACTGTATCAGGTATCCGACAAAGCTTGCGACAGCATATTTCCAGTCCGCATATTCCAATCCCACCAATTAAGACAGCTTTTTCTCTGGTGCTGATCTGCCAGAGCTCAATACGGGTTTTATTTTTCAAAAAATTATTTACGTCTTTAACCAATTCTCGAAAATCGATGCGTTTTTCGGCAGTAAAGTAAACTGTGACTTTGCTCCGATCAATAACATATTCTGCTTTGATAAATTCCATTTCCAATTCATAGTGTTTGGCGCGTTCTTTGCAAAATCTAATGACCTCTTTTTCTTTTTCATCAAATTCCTTTTTTTCACTATCAGTTTGGAAATGCGTGCTTTCAAGTATGCGAGGTAGAGCAATTTCTTTTAGATGCTGGCAATAAAAAAGCGAAGAAACAACTACTCCGTATTCCTGTTCGCCGTTGATCTGCAAAACAATCCTGTCATTGCACCCAAGCGCATGGAGTTTAGAAGGACAAAAACAGGTATATACTTTGGCTTTGGCCCTGACTCGCATGCAGGAAACGTTCTTTTCTACCATAACTGAATTCTCAATATTCATATGCATTTTTCTCTTATTATCATTTGAAAAGAGTATATTCAGATCCTTCGTCAAATCAAACTAAACAAGATAGATAGAAGTAGAAAGAGTATTGAAAGATACAAGGTATCAGTTACAATTCATACCATATGAATTACTTTTTTGATGATAAACAAAAAACTTTAAAAGAGCTTGCAAGTAGATTTGCCAATGAGCGGATTAAACCAATCAGGGCCCAGTTGGACGAAGAGGATCGTTTTCCTCATGAGCTTATCGCTGAAATGGGAAGAATGGATTTTTTCAGAATCTTCATTCCTGAAGCTTATGAAGGTTTTGGCTGGGGAGTGTTGGAACTTAGCCTGGTGATGGAGGAAATTTCCAGGGTGTGCGGAGGAGTTGGCACATCATTCGCTGTCAATGCTCTGGGTGCGATGCCCATAGTACACTGGGGCAGTGAAGAACAAAAGAAAAAGTATCTTCCCGATGTGGCCAGCGGCAAAAAACTTTGCGCCTTTGGCCTAACGGAAGCTGAAGCAGGATCAGATGCAGGTAATGTTCAAACCAGAGCCATACTGGAAGGAAACAACTATCGAATCAATGGGACAAAAATATTTATCACCAATGCAGAGGTAGCAGATGTTTATGTCATCATTGCCACCGTTGATCCTCGAAAAGGCATTCGAGGCTTAACTGCCTTTATTCTTGAAAAAGGCATGCCCGGCTTTCGATTTGGGAAAAAAGAAAACAAAATGGGCATTCGCGCTTCTCATACCGCTGAATTGCTCTTTGAAGACGTGATCGTTCCCAAAGAAAATGTTCTTGGGGGCATTGGTCGTGGTTTCTTTGTAGCCATGAAAAATTTTGATCACTCGCGCCCCGGAGTTGGAGCGCAAGCCCTGGGTATTGCTCAGGGAGCTTTGGATGAAGCTTTGCATTATGCCAAGCAACGCATCCAGTTTGGCGAACCTATCGTATCACAGCAAGGCATCAAATTTATGCTTGCTGATATGGCTACTCAGATTGAAGCAGCCAGGGCGTTAATTTATTCCACAGCCAGAATGATTGATTCCGGTGAAACCCGAATTGCCAAAGAGTCAGCCATGGCAAAGTACTATGCATCGGATGTTGCTATGCAGGTTACTACTGATGCGTTGCAGATTATGGGTGGATATGGATATATGAAGGACTATCCCCTGGAAAAAATGATGCGTGATGCCAAAATAACTCAAATATACGAGGGTACTAACCAAATTCAACGTTTGGTAGTAGCCCAGGAATTAATCAAGCAAATGAGCTAAGGAGGAAAGATGCCAAAAGTAGTCATTGACGAAAAAAAATGCAAAGGGTGCGGACTTTGTTTAAGCGTTTGTCCTGTTAAGATTATTCTTTTAAAAAAAGAACTTAATTCTTCAGGATATCACCCAGCATGTATAGAAGAAATGGAGAAATGCACCGTTTGCACCTCTTGTGCATTGATTTGCCCGGAAAGTGCCATAGAAATCTGGAAGTGAGACAGATTCTCCTCCATGGTTAAAGACAAGAAATTCAAAGTACTTATTATTGATGACGAAGAGGATATCATAGGGCTTCTTACTCTTCATTTGAAAATGAAGCAATACCAGGTTGTAGCTGCTATTGATGGAAGCAAAGGACTGGAAGCGGCAGACATTGAAAACCCTGATATAATATTGCTTGACGTCATGATGCCCGGCATGGATGGCTTTGAAGTTTGCAAACATCTTAAAGAAAAGCCCTCCACTACGGAGATACCAATAATTTTTCTTACAGCAAGAAACCAGTCTGATGATCGCGTAAAAGGTCTGATGTCGGGAGCTGACGATTACATGGTAAAACCCTTTGATTTTGATGAATTGGAACTACGCATCCGAAGAAGCCTAAAAAACTCTCGTCCTAAAAGTAATGCAGTTGAAATAAATATTCTTGATTTGGATTCCATGCGAGAAAAATTATCCCCCTGGTTTTCCAGTGGAAACTCATTTGATCTATTCTTTATCGAACTGGTATTTGATGAAAACCGGCTAATTCCCAATGAAGTTCTCAAAGATTTTGGTCTTACGCTTATGCTAAGCCTTAGAGAAGTGAAACCTAAATTTTATCTAGCAGGAAAGCTCTCCAATCACTTTTTTTGTCTTTTCGTCCAAACTCAGGATTTGGAATCTCTAGCTAGACTATTAATTGATAACTTTAAGAAAAATTCCCAGCAAGCCTACCTAAAAATCAAAATTCGCCCCAATATTCCTCATAGCTACAAATCTTCCGAAGAATTTTTTGACAAGCTTACCAAAAGCTTATGACACAATTTTGTATATCCTGCATTACCTGATTGAACGAGCTGAATATATTGTCCTATATGTTTCGCTAAGCTGTTTTTGCCTTTCCTTTTTGCTTCGATTTTTTCAAGGAAATAAAAAACAAAAAAATAAAAAAAACCAACTTAACGATCTATCCTTGTACTTAACCCAACTAAGCAGGTCAGATTTGCCTGAAATATCTGGCTGCAGCTTCAAGAGCTTTTACTTATTTTTTGTTCGACATAAGAATCAACAAATTTCAGTTGATTTGTTGCCTCGATGGAAAGAGCTTTCTCATTATCTTCTCCGATCCGAATGGTTTCTAAAATCTTTTTCCAAAGCTTCTAACAGTAAAAAAATAAAATATATCCACTCTTTCGAATTTTTCCCATATTTTTTGAATCAAAGCAAATGTCTCGAATGGATGATTCTAAATAACAAACAAAAACTAATTTGGGAAGCTGTGATAGTCTGGTCTAGACTTCCCTACAAAGTTTCCTGGAGCTTTATTATGGTCGCTTTAGCATTTTTAAACAAGATGGATATGGCGTTTATCAAAGAAACTATCGAGCCAAAAATGTACGAACATTTGGATTTTAACTCCTCCAATTCGATGGATCTTTTTCCCTTGAATTCCTATCTGCAAAAAATCAAAGGATTCTATCTGGATTGCTTTAATCACCATGATATTATTTTGCAAAATCTTGGAATATATGGTTCAGCGTTTTTTAAAAGTAATACTATCGTTCCTCTTTTAGTCTCCAGACTGGATACAGTAGATAGCAAACGATTCAATCTGATTATTGAGGCTCTCCACCAGTTTTCAAACCAAAACACCCTTGAATCTCTTTATTTCTGGGCTAGTAACATCAGCTATCCTTCATGGGAAATGATGGAAATCATTCACGAATTTTATATTAAAGAATCTGCTAAAGGGGAGATTTGGATAAAAAAACTTCGCGAAAATCCAAATTCATTTTGGAATAATTTTTTTCAGCAAAAAACTACCTAATGAAAATCATTTTGGCATCCTCCTCGCCTCGAAGAGTAGAGTTGTTGCAAAATATTTTTCCAGCTTTTAATTGCTTTCCTCCTGAAGTGAAAGAAGTCCAAAATGAATCCATACCGGTTGAGACATTAGTTATAAATAATGCCCACCTAAAATTAAATGATGTTTGGCAGAAGCTTTCATTTAAAGAAATGTTGGTCATTGCTGCAGATACTATTGTTTTGACCCGAAAGGGAAAAATTCTTGGAAAACCAAGAGGATACGAGGAAGCTTTTTCATTTCTCAAGCTTTTGAGTGGGGATTTTCATTATGTTATCACTGGAATCAGCTTTGCGACTCAAACACTCAAGCAGTGCACCAGAAAATCTTTTGCCGAAAACAGTACAGTTTACTTTTCAAAACTGAGTTCAAGTCAAATTGACCAATACCTGCAACAATTCAACCCCTTGGACAAAGCAGGAGCATATGGCATCCAGGAACTTCCACCCAAATGGATTGAGAAAGTTGAAGGTTCAATAAGCAATGTGATTGGCCTACCCCTCGAAACACTGCACCGCGAACTACTGGTCCAGAGGGACGCTTTAAATGTCCCATTAAATCTTTTGTAATGATTTTTTTTAAAATATTTTACATAATCTTTACAATCACCTTACCGTCTCCAAAAACATCGTGCTAAAATTAACATGATGAATAAAAAAATACTTTTAGTTG
>CAZMFK010000023.1:0-11687 GCA_964565545.1 uncultured Caldisericota bacterium
TTTTAGCAGTGACCATTAATTTGTATTGACCCTGAGGAAGCTTTAAATTCAACACCTCTCCTAAAGAAAAACTGCCTGAAAGCAAATTTTCAGATTTATACTGCAGACGATAAAAACCTTCCATAATATCTTCTTGTCTGAAAACAAAATTAACATCATACTTTGTTGAAACAACAGGGACAATCCGTTCATAATAATATTGATGCAATGAAAAATCAATTTCATATTCAATGGGCATAAAAGAATATCCCTCTAATAAAAAGGTGTAGCGTTGAGGTAAAAGATTTCCAAGGTAAATGGTATTTCCATTAAGCTCAATAGTCTTGGACCGATCTTCATCATCCGTAATGGTGAGATAAAAAGTTCCCTCGCTGGCAATGTCTGCTTGATAAATTGAATTCGGTTTCATCCATAGTAACAACAGATCTAATAACTTGGTCCTTGCAGTTTCAGAACCAATACCTTCAATCCCAAAAGAAAGGAGAATGGTTTTAGATATCCCATCAGCTTTTCTTAGACCAGCATAGCGCTCACCAGTAACTTCGGAAAATTGTAAAAAAGGCTCAACAAAAGGTGGCTTAATTGCCAAAGGAATAACATCGCAGGTTTCCTGATTATTTGCTCCCGTGTCTCCTGAAAGAGACATATCCATCATGGCCATGTCATTAATACCTTCAACAGTTTTAATCGAAGGAAAAACCAAGTATTCCCTCACATTTTTAATCCCGAAGCGGTCTGCTAGAAAGTTATAACCTAAATAACTCTCCAAGGATAAAAGCATTCTTCCGGAAAAAATAACCCGACCGCCCTGATCAATATATTGTCGAAAAATTTCATGTTCTTTGGAGCTGAGGGTTCCACTTTCGCAAAAATATACGATAAAAGGATAATTCTTGATATCATCGAAAGTATATGATTCTTCTTCCGCATTTATATATGCGGCTTTCTTACCCAGAGCTTTGAAGCTATCCAAATAAAAACGATGAGCTGCTCTGGGAGGATTGACTGAAGTAAGGTAATGCGAGTATCCCTCTAAAAGAAGTAGATCCGCTTTGGAAAGACGGATGTTGATATATTTGTCTTCAGGCATGGAATAAATAGTCTGTTCAACATAGCCTGAACTGCGAACAGTAATGGTCTCATAATGATCAACTCCCACACTGAAACGACCCATTTCGTCAGTTTTCCAGCTTTGATCCGCATGGGTCAGTACAGCTTGCAAAGGATTACCAGATGAATCTTTAACAACTCCTCGAAACTGCATTTTAGCAATTTCCGGAACAGAAATGTCCAGCGAATAATTCTCTTGGTTTATGCTAAGATTGATTCTTCGAAGAAAAGATCCCTTATAAAACAAATCAAAATCATAGTTACCGCTAATTAAAACAGTGGAAAATTTTCCATCAGGATTAAGATAAACTGGCATGTCCCTTTGGCGATTTATCAAGTCGCAATTCGCAAAATCGCCTCTGATACTCCCTGAAAACTGGTGACTTTTGGATAGTAATTCATAACTTTGTTTCAAGTTTAAACTTCCTGCTCCATAGCGGCTATCAGGACCAGGATCACCACGATCATCACATCCTAGAATGAGGTAGTGCCATATATCCCAGGCGCTGGCTTCAGGAAAAGCGCTCATCAACAAAGCTGCCGCACCTGCAATATGAGGGCTGGACATGGAAGTTCCACTCATTCGAGCATAAGCATTTCCAGGAATTGCAGAGTATATCTGTACACCTGGCGCAGATAGATCAGGTTTGATAAACTGGTTTTTTTGAATAAAGCTATCTTCCCAAATTAGACGGTCACTTCCAGAGGAAAAACTGGCTGGATGAAAATCCTGGTCAAATGCCCCCACAGCAAGAACATTGGGCGTGCTTGCAGGATTACCGCAAACTCCATCACCATCATTTCCTATTGCACTCACCGGAAGTATATTGCGTTCTAATAATTTTTTAAAAATTGGAGTCCAAATCTTGATGTAACCTGGCATGCCAAGGGATAAATTCACAATTCTTGCTTGATCATTAGTATTCGGATCTCCATCTGGATCCATAACCCATTCCAAACCCCCAAAAATCTGTGAAAGACTGCCCATGCCGCCAGGAATAACAACTCCAGAACTTAAATAAGCGTCTGGAGCTATTCCAATGATGTTATCATCTGTTCTGCCAGCAGCAATGCCTGCTACATGGGTTCCATGGTTATCCGTATCATAAGAATTCTTGGGATCATCCCTATAAATCCCTCCATAACGGGAAAACTGGGCATAATCGACAATTCGGTTTTTAAAAGCTTCATGAGTTCCATCAATACCAGTATCCAGGATAGCTATCTTGATCTCTTTACCTGTATGCCCCATTTTCCAAAGCGATGGAGCTTCTGTGACAGCTAAATTCCAGTTTTGATCTGTTGAAACATTCGTGTTGGTTTTTATTAATGGATAGTTTTTATAACTGATGTCGTCCATTAAAAGAACCTGATTCCCATAGCAATAGAGAATATTTTTAATATCATCTGTCATGCGAACCGCAAATGAATCAAGAGCAGGAAAAGCTTGAAAATCCTTTGAATCTTCTTGATGGTTTGCTTGAAGCCATTGATTAAACTGATAAGCTTGTGCTGAGTTTCTAAAAAAAACTATTTTACGTTCATTCAAATATGGCGCATTTTCTTGTGCATGTGTTGAAAAATGAGTACCTGAAATCAATACCAGCAAACATAAAAGGGTAATTAAAACTTTTTTATTCATTTGATGCTCCTTATTCAATGCCTGAAATCAAGCCATTGTTATCAATTTTAAACTTATTTGAATTTGGTTTCATGGGTAACCCTGGCATTGTCATCATATTTCCCGCTATTGGAACCAGATACCCAGCTCCAGCAGATAGTCTTATTTCTTCAATGTGAATGGTATAAGGCTTTTTTCTGCCGATAATTTTGGGGTCATCCGAAAAGGAATATTGAGTTTTAGCAATGCAAACTGGAAGTTTTCCAAAACCAATAGTTTCAATTTGATCCAAATCCTTTAAGGCCTTTTTTGAAAATTCCACCTCTTTTGCTCGGTAAATTTGTTGAGTTATCGTGCGTATTTTCTCCCTCGCATTAGTGTCAAGGGAATATAGAAAACGCAGGGATTTTTGCGGAACTGATCGAATCGTGTTTATGATCTCCTCCGCAATTTTCATACAACCTTCCCCTCCTTTTGAATAGGGTTCAGTAAGATAGGCATGAGTTTTCAACTTTTTTTCGATCCAATGAAGTGTATGAGAAATTTCTTTATCAGTATCCGAAGGAAAACGGTTCAAACCAACAATAACTGGGATTCCAAAGTATTGAAGATTTTCGATATGGGTTCGGAGATTTTCCATCCCTGACACAATGGCTTCCATATTTTCCGCTTTTAATTGAGCAACGGACACTCCCCCATGATATTTCAATGCCTGGATACTTGCCATAATTACAATGGCTGATGGCTCAAATTTGCCTTCTCTGCAAACAATATCCATGAATTTTTCTGCGCCCAGGTCTGCACCAAATCCAGCTTCAGTTACTACGATATCCGAGAGTTTCAATCCTGCATGGATAGACAAAATACTTGAAGTTCCGGTTGCGATATTTCCAAAAGGACCTGCATGTATTATTGCAGGATTTTGTTTAAGGGTTTGGACCAAATTTGGTTTGATGGCATCTTTCAATAATACAGCCATCGCCTCATGAGCATCAAAATTACTGGCAAAAAGGGGTTGCTGGCCAAAAGTATATCCCACCAGAATCCTGCCTAATCGTTCTTTTAAATCACTGATGTCACGAGACATGGTTAAAATGGCCATTACCTCAGAAGCAGCTGTTATCACAAAGCCATCGGATCGGGGAAAACCATTTTTGTATCCCAGGGAAACCATCATTTCTCTCAAGCTTCTATCATCAAGATCTATGGTTCGCTTAAACTTGATGTCCCGATAGTCCAAATCCAGGGAATTGCCATAATAGACATGATTATCCACAACCGATGACAGAAAATTATTGGCACAGGTGACTGCATGAAAATCGCCGGTAAAATGAAGATTAATATCATCAATTGGAGCGACCTGGGCATAACCTCCACCGGCTGCTCCTCCCTTCATGCCAAGGGTAGGTCCAAGCGAAGGTTCTCTGAGGCAGGCAACCGCAGAAGATCCAAGGTCATTCAATGCATCCACAATTCCTATCAGGTTGGTTGTTTTCCCTACTCCTGCAGGATTGGGAGAAATAGCAGTAACCAACACTAATCGTGATTGTTTGCGTCTTTTTAGCCTGGCTAAACTGGCATAGGATATTTTACATTTCGTCTTTCCGTAGGTTTCGATATCTTCCGACTTTAGATTCAATTTAAGGGCAACATCATTGATATCCAGCAAATGCGCTTCTTTTTGAATTTCTAAGTCAGACTTCATATATCCTCATCCTTACCACCCCATATAATTCGGGTACCTTTATGCCCGTGAATAGCTTCGCGAATATTCTCAGGGGAAGTGATAATAGCGGTTTTTTTGCTGGCTTCAGTAAACTGCAGCGCTGATTTGATTTTTGGCTCCATACTGCCTTTGCCAAACATATTTTGAGAAAGGTAATTTCTGATTTCTTCAGTTGTAACTGTTTCAAGAGCAATTTGATTTTGTTGGTTATAATGAAGGTAGGCATTTGGAACTGCAGTGGACACAACAAAAAGATCAGCATGAATTTCACGAGCAAGTAAAGAAGATGCAAGATCCTTGTCAATAACTGCCTCTATGCCATGGATTCCATGGGAATCCCTGATCACTGGGATACCTCCTCCTCCCACAGCAACAACCAATACATGTTGATTAAGCAAAAATTCTATTACTTCTTTTTCCACAATTTCTTTGGGTATCGGAGAAGGAACAATTCTTCGATACCCTCTCCCAGAATCTTCCATGAATTTCCAACCCAGAGTCCGGGCATGTTCTTCAATTTCCTCTTTCGAAAAAAAAGAACCAATGGGTTTGCTGGGATATTGAAAAGCAGGATCATTTTGATCTACAACAGTTTGCGTGACAATGGTTGCAACCGAACGATGGATTTTGTGACTTTGAAAATAATTATGCAATGCGTTTTGCATTTGGAAACCAATAGAGCCCTGGGTATGGGCAACTCCATAATCCAGTGGCATTAAAGGGATTTCTTTTTCAGATAATTCTGACATGCGTAATAAAAAACCCACCTGGGGACCGTTTCCATGAGTGATTACCAATTCATGACCTTCCATAGCAATGTCTGCTATCATTTTACTACTAGCCTTGACTTGCTCCATTTGATCAAGAGCTGATATTTTTGAAGACTCTTTGATGAGGGAGTTTCCTCCAATGGCAATGACTATTCTCATACTTCCTCCAAACATAAGTGCTGATTAATGAGTTTGTCAACACCTGATTTCTTGATGGTTTTTTCTATAATAAGCTCCAAAGACGCAAAACCCATAAAACAATTCATGGGAAATTCCAATATACTACCATGATACTTTCATCAGATGGATCCCAGTAAACACTGGATCGAAGATTTTCTGCAACAAAGCGAAGCGGTATCATGGTTCGTTGGCGATAGATAACTGCTGGAACATCCAATAGTACTTTTTTACCATTCAATAAGGCATAATTTTGATTGATATATAGTTCAAGAATTATCTGATCTAATTTGTATACAACTTTGGTAACCAAACCAGTTTTTTCATCAGAAGCATAGCTCAATGTTGCATTCAAAGCATCAGCAAGGACACGAACGGGAACCATCGCACGGTTATTTTTAATGAATGGAGCTACATCGATATTTTTTGTTTCATGGTTAATTTTAACAATAGAAGCTCCTATTTGCAGCTTAACTGTAATGCCTGCCCAAAAACTCAAGTGTAAGTCTGTGGAATTTCCTGCAGGATCAGAGGCAGAAATGAGTAATTCGTGCTTACCAGATTGAGTCAAGGGGTAAAGGTGCTCAAAGCTGCCATCAGTAGAGACATAAACGATAAGCCCTTCAATAAGAATCTGAGCATCAAAATCTGTTACACCTGAAATCATGATTTGATTATTCATGACAGTATCATTTTCTTTTGGTGAATTAATATGGAGCTGAGGGGGCATAGTATCCAAAATCAGAATAATTGTTTTTTGAGTTTGATTTCCTGCCTCATCAAAACATTGAATAAGAAATTGATTTTCTCCTTCTGTAAGTTTGGCATCTTTCCAAAATTCACCTTCCTGATTAAGCTCAATTTCTTCGTTGTTGATAAGCAATGGGTTGTCAATCATCTGTATTTGTTGTTTTCCTGCCTCCAGCATCGAGGGGTGGACTTTTCCGTAAATGGTAAAAAAAACGTTATTGGTCAGATGATGGGGAGAGGACGGATCTAATATTGAGAATGAAGGGTTTAGGGTATCAATTTTAAAAGCTTTTTTTTGTACAGGTTCTTTTCCGTAAGCACTTTCAGAAAAAAAGCATAAGGTTCGGATATAGTACCCTGGATCGAGGCGAAATGGATCAGAATACTCGAGTGCTGCATCATCATGATCGTCCCACCATATTCTCGTGATGACTTCTTCCTGAGTGCAAATGAAGCTAAGAAGCGGGGGCTCGACATACCATCCATTCAAACCCACTTTTCCACTGCTTACTATCATTTTTGTTTCAGGCAAAGCAGGACTAATGTACAATCTGGAGGAAAATACTGTAGCTTGTTCTGCTTCGGTGGAAACACCGTAGTTCACCCATTGGTTTTCTTCTTTTGGATTGCAGATACCTGTTTCTGAGGGTATATGGATATGAGCATTAGTTTCTTCTTTTAATGCCAAAGGTATCTTGATTGTTAAAATGCCCGGTATTTTCCAATGGTATTCTGTAGTAGTAACATCATTAACAGATATTTCATGATAATTCTTGCTGAGGGCTTCAAATGTCGTTCCTTGAGGAAAATAAATATGGATTTCACTAGATTTTGTAAGATTTCCTTTTGATCCCAACTGGAACATAAAATCATAGTTTGCCTTGGCTCCCGCATTGGGGGGATTAACATTTAGATCTATCCATTGAAGGGTCATTTCCTTGATATTCACTGTAGAGCTCCAGCGAAGAGCAGGACTCCCTTCTAATCGAAAAGACAATCGAATATCTTGTGATTCTTCAGGATTTTGAATATTTGCCTCTATATGGAATCGAAGATGAGTCATCGATCCTGAAGCAATTTCGAAAGCAGGATACACCAAAACTTGATGGGCTTTTACATCAATTTTATTCACTTGAATATCATTTATCGATACATGATTTTTGGAAATTGAAGCAGGCACACTAACTGTCGGTGGGAAATTAATTTCAATCGGATCAGCTGAAGACAGAGACTCATAAGACTCCAAAAGGAAAGATAGAAGATACTCAGCTGGACGCGAGATATATTCAGGTTTTACTGTAAGGTTGGGTTGACTGCTTTCAATGGTGTAAGGATCAGAGCTTACCCATTCGGTATCTTCAGAAGTAGAAACCTGGAGATTGTAAGCACCTGTTTTGGAAGGGTTTACTAATCCAACTTCATGTGAGATGAACACAGTCACTTGGGCTTCATTATCAATATTGGCAGGAACAATAAAGGTTAATACATTTTCAAAAAGCATCAGCTTAACTGACACAGGACGGTCATTGACTTGTATAAATTGAGGCCGAATTTGGTCTGGAGTTAGTTCGAAACGGGTGCCAGCAGGAAATGCAATTCTTATTCTGCTCTGATTTAATATCAACGCTCCTCCACGCCCAACATTGAAGGTGATTTCATAACTGGCTTTGGCATTACTTTTTGAGGGACTGATGGTAACTTTGGGAATACCTTTAGGAATGCCAATTCTACTTGTGACAATTTCGTAAGGTTCAGATTTTGACGGAGTGGTTTCTTTGGCAGTAGATATCTCCAGACGATAAAATCCTGGCTTGTCAGTGTTTACCAGGCCCACTCTATCAGTGAAAGTAATTTTAATGGTTTCGTAGCCCTCTATATTGGGATCCAGGCCAAGATGAACATTGAAACGAATAGAGTTTTCAGCATAGTTGAGCTCTGGCAAGCCCTGACAAGAAGAACATGGTGAAGTACCAATATAAATTGACTCAATAATGCGCTTTAATTCTTCTCTTCTTTTTTCCTGTTGAGTAGATAGCTCTGGCAAATGCGTTCCTTCAGGAAAACGCACTTTAATCCAATCATGAACTTCAAGAGCTTTGTCGAGTTTTAGATGCAGAACATAAGATGCTCTGGCTGAAATTCTTCGAGGTCTCACTTCTACATGAAAGTCGGATATAGCCTCTGCAGGAACAAGCCAAGATCCCCAGCTAAAACCATATATCAAAGCTACAAGAAAAACAATAATCCTTGATTTTATCATAACATTATTATATCCATGGAAAGCTAAAGAACAAAAAAGCTAATAGCTGACTGATTTCTGATGAAGGTGAATATTATACAATAAACCTGCAGCGATTAGATTAGCCAATAAAGCAGTGCCCCCATAGCTGATAAAAGGCAAAGGCACGCCTGTTACTGGCATAAGACCAATATTCATACCGATATTTGTAATGGTTTGGATGGACCAGTATCCCAAAATACCCCAGATAACAAGTTTTGAAAAGAAATCTGAAGTCTTGAGCATGATCGAATAACAGATGGAAAAGAAAGTTAAAAAAATCAATACTAATGCTATAGAGCCCATAAATCCCCATTCTTCCGCAATAACAGCAAAAATAAAATCAGAATACTGGGTATCTGGCAAAAAGCCCATTTTTGATTGAGTTCCCTGAAGATAACCCTTACCCCATAATCCGCCAGATCCCACTGCTATTAATGCCTGGTTGATACTCCATCCCTCACCCATAGGATCACTTGCTGGATTAAGAAAGGTCATTAAACGATGCAACTGATATTCATGAAGCACATACTTACGAAAAGGGAAAAACAATAAAAAGCCACTAAGAAAAGTAAGGAAAACATAAGACAGACCAGGTCGAGCTACAAAGCACAAAACAATAAAAATTGCTCCCAAAATAACTGCAGTTCCCAGATCAGGTTGAAGCAGTATTAGAATGACTGGAATGAGGGTAGCTAATCCTGACAGTAAAAACATTTTCAGTGCTGAAAACTGGCGCTGGGAAAATATCCACGATAAGATAAGAATAAGTGTAATTTTCATCAATTCAGAGGGCTGGAAAGTAATACCCCCTATTTCAATCCATCGGGCAGGTTTTTCGATGTAGTTGGCCCATTGGAGAATATTGATCGTAAGAAGTAAAAAAACATTAATTATATATAATCCAATGGCAAAATCTTTAAATAAATGTTTTTGACTCAAAGACAAAAAAACAAATAATATCAATCCCATAAATACAAAAATGCTGTGCTTAAGGATAAATTGCTCCATCTGTAAAGCATAAGTAGCACTATATATAGCAAAGAAACTAGCAGCAATAAGGACAAGCAGGGTAAAAAGAAAACCAAGATGGGGATATCTAAGAAAACGATGCATCATGAAACTTGATGGATCCTTTACGTAAAATTAATACTTCATTCCCAACAAGCTGCACTACAGTCGAAGCAACCTGCTTTAAATTTCCGCCATCAATAATGCATGCGATTTCATCTTTTTGTTGGGGAAGATTAAACTTTTGCTCAATTGCATTGGCTGTTTCCATGGGTTCTTGACTGCTGATATTGGCACTCGTTGTAACCAATGGAAAAGGCAAAAAAGCCAATAAATCTAATAAAAGGGAATGACATGGCACCCGAATCCCCAGACTTGCCTCTTTCTGAGTAGCATAATGCAGAGGTATGTTGTCTTTAACGTTAAAAACAATAGTTAGTGCTCCAGGCCAATATTTTTGGACCAGAGGGTGTCTCAATTCTTCTGGATCCAACAAGTAAGAAGATACTTTTTGAGGGTCATCCGTTAAAAGAATAAGGGGTTTGGTGTTTTGGCGTTTTTTTAGTTGGTATAATCGAGCAACTGCATGGGATGAAAAACCATTAACACCGAGGCCATACACAGTATCTGAAGGAAATGCAACAATTCCATCCTCTTCAAGCAGTGAACGTATTAAATTCTTTTCAAACAAGCTTAAGATTTTTTTGTCAACTGCATTGAGTATCATAATTTAAACAAGGAGAAGGGAAGCATTTTTTTTTCTTTTCTACATATCAAGCGCTGAATATTGCTTCGATGCTGGTAAATACCCAGCAATGCCACAACAATCATGACTAAAAGTTCCTGAGTATGCAGGACAGGCCAGGAGAAGAATATCATCAGAGCAGGTGCCATGAGTAAAGCAACGATAGAGGCAAGAGAAACATATCCAAAAAGAAACACCAAAACAAGCCAGGCTGCAAAACACCACACTCCTAGCAATGGAGAAAAAGCTATCAATAAACCCGCAGTAGTGGACACCCCTTTTCCCCCTTTAAATCCTAAAAATGGAGAGAAATTGTGCCCTACGATGGCAGGAAAAGACATCCATAAGCGCCAGCTCGTACTTAGTTCAGGAAAAAGATACAATGAAATCCAATAAGGGAGAAAGCCTTTTAAAAAATCAAGGATAAAAGATAAAAGACCCCATTTTATTCCCAAAACGCGAGTAACATTTGTTGCTCCGATATTACCACTTCCACTACTCCGTATATCTCCTTTGCCAATGAAGCGTGATATGAGAAATCCAAAGGGAATAGCGCCAAAAACAAAAATCAAAACCATATATCCTATCTGAAGTATCATTGGTAGTACCCTCCCACTATTCTGGGTAATCCTGACATATCTTTTTCCCAAAAAACAGATCGAAAATGATGCTTTCGCATCATAGCAGTAATGTACGGTATTTGCATAGCTCCGTCAATCTCAAAAAGTAGCAAAGCCTTTTGATGCATCCAGTGTAATGCACCGGAAATCAATCTAAAAATGATATCCAGACCTAAAAATCCCCCGTCCAGGGCATTAGCAGGTTCAGCAATAACTTCTTTATCCAGCGAAGGAATTCGTTCTGATGGAATATAGGGAGGATTACAGACGATCAAGTGATATTTGGCATCTTTAGGCAAAGCCTCATATAAATCACCATGAAAAAATTGGATTTGTGATTCACAATGGTGAATAAGAGCATTCTCTTTCGCGACTTTCAATGCAGATGAAGAGATATCCGTTGCATCAATCCTGGTGCAAGGCATTTCTTTGGCAATACTAATGCTGATAGCACCACAACCTGTTCCTATTTCGAGCAAACGGACTTCACCCAAGACCTGGTTTGTTAAATAACTTACTGCTTTTTCGACTAATAACTCTGACTCAGAACGAGGAATAAAAGTTTCAGGCGTGACTTTGAAAAATGATTTATAAAAAGGTCTTTGTCCTATAATATAACTCAAAGGCTCATGGTTTTTTCTACGCTCAATGTATGACATAAATGAATCATATGGAGATTGTTCCATAATTTTCTTATGATTAAGATAAAGTTCCATACGTTTACAACCAAGGGCATGCATCATGAGCAATTCTGCTTCATTGACAGGCTTATGGTGATATGCCAGCTCGGTTTTAGCAGCATTGATTGCTTCCAAAACAGAAATCATTTAGATGTTAAACTTTTCTCGACGCAGCTGGTCATAATTCTTTCTCAAAGAC
>CAZMFK010000024.1:0-11644 GCA_964565545.1 uncultured Caldisericota bacterium
CTCACTTACCGAAGGATCTTGAAAGGTAACTGTGCATAAATTGTTTTGGAAGCTAACTGACTTAACTTTTGTGAAAGCTGGAACAAGAGAGATAAGATCCTTGTCTTCAGGTGGAAGAGCAAGCTGCTCAATCATTGTTTTGATCGCTTTTTCTGGTGTACCACTTAGTTCCAATTTACGTTGAACAGGGATTAATTCCTGTTGTTGTGCATCAAAGTAATAAAGCCGAAGGGATTGTATTGATATTTGTTGTTGTCTGCGAAAAAAAACAAATGATAAGAAAGCTATCACCATCAAAATAATGACCAACCAAAAAACTGAATATTTCTTTCGCTGGTGGTCCCTGCTATTTAATATCAGAACATGAGGTTTAGCCATCAATCACCCTGGTAACCATAATATTTTTGAAACAAATTTGCATCCTCTTCGTTAATTATACCATCCCAATTCAAATCACATACTGCCCATTTTTCTATCCCGCTAAGCTTTTGACCAAAAAAACGGCTAAAGTACCTTAGATCATGGATATCTACAACCAAATCATTGTTAAAATCTCCAGCTAATTCAGGCTGAATACGGGCATTAATATGAGTTAGCTTTTCAAAGACCAGCTTTGTGTCATCATAAATACTAACATGAATCAAGTTTTGACCCTCTATCAAAGGTATCACAGTAAAAAAACGGGCATTTTTCCCTTGATTGGCTACTTGCTCATTAATCCTGACTCTGAAAGCATAATTTCCAAGGCCATATACCCGCAAATAAGGTTTATGGGTTTCCTTCTCCTTCCAGTCTTCTGAATCTACCACCATAAAAAGAGGTTCGATCAATTCCATCATGCTCAATATTATTACCTGACCTGTTTCTTCAAGATTTTTAGGGTCGATAGTATCGAGCGTATCGTCTGGAGTATGATAGCTGCCTATGCCCGTAGGATTTCTGCGAATAAAGAAAACATTGGGAATTTTCTTTAGATGAAAAGGATAATGATCTGATCCTGCTAAAAGAAGGTTTTCTGAAAACGTAATCTGAATGGAAAGAGATTCAGCGCTATTCTTCAAAGTTTCATATAGTTGCGGATAACGATTTTTGCTTGTTCCAGCGATTAGTTCTCCAGTTCCAGTGCCTACCATATCCATGTTGTAAACAGCCTGGATCTTATCCAAAGGGAAAAGAGGGTTTTGAACATAATGAAAAGATCCAAGAAGACCTTCTTCTTCCCCAGAAAAAGCTATAAAAACAATATTAACTTCACTCGTAAAACACTGATGCGTAAGTGCTCTTGCAACTTCGATCAGTGTTCCTGCTCCTGACGCATTATCGTTTGCGCCATGATAATACGACATATCCACCCAGTCAATTCCCAGATGGTCATAATGAGCAACCACTAAAATGGATTCTTCGCTATTTGTTCGCGAGGGTAGATAGCCAATAACGTTGGAAGTATTCTCAGTCCCAAAAAACAATGAAGTTTGAATCTCTGCGCTACAGTTAAGGTCGAAAGAGTATGATTTTTTCTTGCTTTCAATGGTTTGAACCAGTTCGCTTAATTCATGTCCTTTATGTTTAAGAAAAGCATGGACTGTATTCGATGAAAGAAAAAGCACAGGAATCTCACTATCGATCCCTCGAGCGGGTTTCATATCCATAGAATATGGATTTCTTTCATTGGGAAGATCAGCAAATATGATAGCTTTTGCTCCATGTTCTTTTGCTAAGTTAATCTTGGTTGAAAAATACTGGCTTGTTTCTTGAAAATTGGCAAATGAAGGGGATTTTCTAAGAATTAGTGCAATTTTATTTTCCAGTGAAACTCCTTCAAAGTCATTGTATGAAAGACTGGAATCTTTAATACCATAACCAACAAATACGACATCACCTGATACGATGCCACTTCCAGAATAAGGTGATACAACAAAGTCTTTCCGATATGCAAATTCAAAAACTTCTGGCTGTTTCATTTTAAACGAGCAAGGATTTTTTATTTCATATACAGGAACTTCGAATGGTTGAAAATAAGAAGTGTGTTCCTTGTTGCCCCCTGGAACAAGTCCAAACATTTTGAAAACTTGCGAAATCCACTCAGCTGCTTTGTCAGCACCTGGAGTTCCAGACAATCTACCTTCAAATTCATTTGATGTCAGTTTTTCCACATAGGAAAAAGCTGTTGGTCCGTCCAATTGTTGAGCAAAAACAAGGTAGGGATCAGCTGTCCTATGATCAAATTCAATAGAATATGCTGAACCTCCCAAAACTGTATTGCCAATAAAAAAAACCAAAAAAAACAGATACACGTTAAAACTAAAAAACAGTTTGTTTTTTTTTGCCATGGCTATACCCCACAATTTCCACAATTTTTGGTTGAACAACTCGAACAAGCACTATCAGTGCTTCCATGGGAATTTTTTTTCATGGAGCAGGGAGAACTTATTTTTTTACTTAGATCTTCTGTTTCGCCACAATTTGGACATTTTTTGTCATTAGTGGAGTACCCGAAAAAAAACTGAGAAAACTCATGCTGGCATTTGTTGCATTTAAACTCGTAAACTGGCAAAGCATCCTCCTGATATAACTAAAATGCATCAATAAGATTGTCTTTAATTTCCTGGAATTTTGCCAGGGCTTGACGGTAACTTTCCTCAATGAGCTGCTCGGTATGAATGCACTGCTGACGATAAGATTGAGAGATATTCACTAATGCTTCGTTCATTTCTCTCATCAATTCAATCAAGCTGTTTTTTACTTCCTTTTTAACTACTTCTGCTTTGTTCAAAGCATGCTGGTAAACTTCCTGCTGATTGGTCAAACGGTCACGCTCTATGATCGCTTCTTTAAGGATTTGTTGAGCTTCATTTTTAGCTTCCAAAAGCATTTCTTCCTTTTGATTAATAATTAGCGCACTGCGTTTCATTTCTTCGGGGTAGTTTTGACGCAGGTGTAATAGTAGCTGGTGTATCTTTTCTTCAGACAAAAGGGCATAGCTTGTAAAGGGAATCTTTTTGGCATTATGCATTAGATCATCTAAGTCATCAAGCACTTGCAAATAATTCATAAGATCTCCTTTGAGTGAAGTCTTAAATATTTTTTAACAGAATCAGGCAAAAAAAGCTCATAATTTCCATTATAGCGGATAATATCTTTTATTAACGATGAACTAAGATTGGTATGGCTTATTTCGCTTAACAAAAAAACAACTTCAAAATCAGGATAGAGTTGTTTGTTGGTTAAAGCCATTTGAAACTCGTATTCAAAATCAGAAAAAACCCGAATACCTCGAATAGCAGTATTGATTTGGTGGTTTTTCATGAAATCAACTAATAATCCTTGAAAAGGAAGGACTGTTAACTCGTTTTGATTTTTGTATTCATCACGGATAAATGAAACTCTGTTTTCAAGAGAAAAAGTACTCTGTTTGGAAGTATTGTCAGTGACTGCTACGATAAGGTGATCAAAAAGCTTCAGCGAACGATTAATGATATCAATATGTCCACAAGTAATGGGGTCAAAGCTTCCTGGATATACTGCCTTTTTCATTTTTTAAAACTTATGCTTCCAAGGCTGGTGTTGCCATACGAATGAGAAATGAATTGAAGATTATTTGCCAAAGATAAAAATCCTAAATCATAAATAGTAGGGTATTCAAAAAATATAGTTGCTTCCAGTTTTATTTTTTTAAGGATTTCTTCGATAAGGGTGCAATACTGTGCAATAGTATAAAAATAGGGAGGATCCATAAAAATAAAATCAAAAAATGAAAGGTCATGGTGCCTTATAAAAGTTTCTACCCTTGATTTTACAATAGTAGCTTTGTCAGTTAGCTTAATTTTTTGAAGATTTTTGATTATGACATCAATGCAGTGAGAATTTTTTTCCACAAAACAAACGCTTTTTGATCCTTCGCAAAGGGCTTGTATACCAATAGCTCCGCTTCCTGAAAAAAGATCTAAAAAAAATGAGTCCTTTATGTAGGGACGCATAAAATTGAATAAAGCAGCTTTGACAATATTTTTAGTTGGTCGAACCGAGGCAAGAACAGGGGAGAAAAGTTTCCCACCCTTGTTCTTGCCTGAAGTAATTCGCATTTATTCGTTAAGCAAAATTTCCAAAGCTTCGCGAAGTGGGGGCATATCAATTTCTTCACTCGTAAATCCTGAGTGTTCGTATCGGATTTTCCCGTCTTTGTCCACAAGATAAGTAACCGGAATGGGTCCAATACCATAAAAAGATTTGACTTCACTCTTATAATCCCACGGAATAGGATAAGAAACACCCAAATGAGCGACATCTTCTTTGATTTTTCTTTCAAAGGTTGGATTTTTGTTATCAATGGTAATCACTATTGCAGCAAGGCCTTTGTCTTTGTTTTCCTGGTAGATTTCTTCCAAGTATGGCATAGCAGCTTTGCAAGGTTCGCACCAGGTAGCCCAAAAATCAATCAAAACGACCTTGACATCATCCCGTTTTAAGAGTTCTTGAATATTTACTTCGTCTACCATATCAAAATCTCCGGGATTATCCACGATATCAAGCTTCCAATCTCCAACATCCCTGGCTTTTTCTTTTGGAATAACAAGGGATTTAGGTCCTCCACAGGCTGAAAAACTCAAAGAAAAAGAAGTCAATAAACCAAGTAATACAAAACTACAAACTATTTTTTTCACAATAGGTCCCCCTAAAACTGTTTTTTCTTAATGTATTGTATATGAAACAAAGCCATAATCAAACTCATATCGCTGCTTTTATTCATCTTTTTTTTGTTTCTGGAATATCATTTAAAGAAATTTTCTGGATTTAATATTTCTTTATTGAAAGTACGATTTTTAAATACAATAATACCCATGGAAAAAATAGGTGTAACCCAGAGAATAGTTAAATGGTAGTAGGAGTAGTTTGTTGAATATTGACAAAGAGATTATTGCTAAAGCAAAAGAAGGTGAAAGAAAGGCAATGGGCGAGATTTATGTATTTTATAAGGATTACGTTTTGCGTTCTGCTTATTTTATTTTAGGAAAACACGATGAAGCAGAAGATGTAATGGAAAACGTATTCTTCAAAGTTTTTACCAAAATACATACTTTTAATATGGAAAAAGATTTTAAGCCCTGGCTTTCCCGCATAATATTGAACGAATCCCGAAATCTATATCATAGGCGAAAAGCTATTTATGACAATGCTGATTTATTGATGGATCAAATCAGCGAAAAAGAATCATCCCCTGAGCTTCGATTGGACCTTAAAAAGCATCTTAGCCAAATGGATTATGAGTCAAAAGAATTGATTATGATGCGTTTCTATCAAGACCTTACTCTGGAAGAAATTGCTCGCATCAAGCGAATTACAATTAACAATGTTAAGGTCAGGATTCATCGAGCTTTAAAAAAGCTAAAGGAGTTTGTTAAAATTGATGCATAATGAGCCAAATGAAATCAAAACCATAATTAATGACCTGGTATCGCAGGTATCAGCAAAAGAAGATCATTTTCATCATATAATGCAGCGGATTGATCTAAACCAATCCAGCCACAAAAAAGTTAACGGACTTCTTCGTTTTGTTCTTCCAGGTATATTAAGCATAATACTAATGGTAACAATGGTATTTCCTGTTTTTGGAAATGAATCCACACTGGTTGATGTGTACCAGAACTTTCGGATTCAGCAGCATGTCAATGCAATTAAACACATAGAAGTTTCTCATCCAAAGTATCCAACTCAACAAGAGTTAAAACAATATATTATTCATACCGTCTTGGAAAAAGAATTTCAGCTTACTCCTCTTCAAATTCAACAAATTGTCTCTCGAAATATCGATCCTTCTGAAATGATTGGCCTTGCTATCATGTCAAAATTAAGCAGACAGGATCCTGATTTTCTTCTGGAACAGCGAAAAAAACTAAACTGGATAAGAGTAGTCAGGCGTCACGGAATATCGCCAGGTTCTTTGATTCAAGAAATGCGACGTTTTGTTCAGACCCATAAAAACCAGGTATTGCAGAACCTTTTTATTAGAGGGATTGTTGAGGCTTATTCGCCTGAAACGGGAACTTTGTTAATCGAAGGAGTACCATTCAAGATTTTCCTTTTGCCCGATACCAGTTTTAATTCTCCCATTAACGTTGGAATGGATATTGAAATAGAAGCTGTTTTTTTACCTGAGACTCAAAAAGTTGGAGCTCTGGTTATTCGATCTTTTGATCCCGTAAAGGCTGGTTTTATTACTTTTTCTGCATTAGTTATTCATCGGGACCGTCACATAGTGAAGTATCGCGTTTCAGAGCAACAAGAAGAAACCTTAATATTGGCTCCTCATATCTTGCGCAGCCCTGCTAATTTTTTAATCCGACCAGGCAAAAATATAAGATTTGTTGCTTTTAATGATTCTGAAAAAGGTTTAATAGCTATTCGTTTTATGCCAGAAGCTGAGTTGCCTGTCAATATTCCTGTGCCACCCATGACTCAAAAACAAAGCAGGAAAGGTCTTACTGACTAGCCAATCGATAGCTTTCATCCAACATTTGTTGGAGTAGTAGTTCGTCTTCGTCACAAAGAAAGCTTTGCTTTAGTTGTCTGGACTCTTGAAGCTGTTTCTTTACGGCATCAAGCTGAGACCAAAGTTCTTTGTAAGTCTGATGGTATTTTGAATTAGCAAGCTCAAATAGTCCTTCATGATTTAGTTCATAAATATCCACCCATACCAGAAGGCGACTATTAATCAACGTATCTCCTTCGCATCGAAAAGAAGAAGCACAATAGTGGTTAGTGATTTCTAAATTTTGGTTTTGGTTTAGATCAGTCAACGCTAATTCGCTATAATGTTGGCTGTTTTTTATCCATCGATTGATCCATTGGCCATCGTTAATGGAAAAGAATGCTACGATATCGGTTTGATCGCGTTCAATCGCAAAAATTTCAGATTCGACAGAGGTTTGGGGCTTATTCATTGAGACTAAAAAAAAGCTAGGAGGAAGCATTTTGCATTTTCCTAAAAAAATCAACCGATCAAAAAGTAACTCATTGTCGTTGGAACTTTTGGATTGGATAGGCGCATTATCAGAACTGAAAGGGACATAGCTCTGTTTTGTAGTATCGATATAGCTCAAATAATTTGATGTTCCGATGAAATAGTTTTCTTCATCACTGACTATCAAATTGGAAACTAACAGTGGGAAAGTGGATAGGGGGGAATCACTTTTTTCTTTGAATGAAAAAGGATGCAATCCTTCTGTTATTTTTTCAGGATTTCGATTGGGTGGAGTGAAACTCCAAAGTTCTAATTCTTTGCTAACAAATAACTGTTTGGTGCTTTGGTGGTAGCTCAATCCAAAATAATGCTCTTCAAAAATGTTTGAACTTTCAATATTGTCCCAGTATTCAATATTGAAATCTTTATCAATACTGAAGATAGAAGATTTTGCAGCAGGAATATCCAATAAATCTTTGTTTTTTAGGATATTTTGGTACAGATATTGGTGTAGCCATCCAAAAATCAATGATCCGTCAGCATTTCCGTAGTTAATTTCAGGAAAATAGAGACTCATCGAATCTAAAGGAATAGCTTGGTCATTGATAATATCAATCAGCATCATGTCTTTAAAATGGTTTAAAATGAGCAATTTGCTGCCTTGATCAACAAAAAAAACCTGATTTTTCAAATCAGGCAGAAAAGGTATGCTGGAAAGCGCTTTTAGTCTCTCTGTTCTGTTGTTTTGGGTATTCCACCTCATTGCTACAGGAGGAATCCTATTTTTGTCATCCGATGATTTCTGATATCGAATAAAATAAACCCAGCCATCTGCCAGATAGTTAGGATGATAATCATAAAATTCAGTGATAACTGCCAGGCTTTTGTCCAAAGGATTATATGCGCTTAAGCCACCATCTGGTCTTGCAAAATAAACATATTGAGAAGCATCTTTTACAGAATAGTCACTGATTGGCAAAGAAAGTTTGCATCCTGCAAGACAAAAAGAAAAAATCAAACCTATCAAAAAGATAGAGCTTTTTTTAACTATCATCATTCATTTTCCTTTATAAACGCTATGATTTTTCAGCATCTTGCTTACAATAATAAATATGAAAAAATTATTAGCAATACTAATTGCCCTGATGCTTTTATGCGGAATTTCTTTCTCTTCTGGCATGAATAACTCCCATGGAAGAAATCTGGACTATGAAGTTTCTGTATATGATGCTACCCGATTTCCTCGCTTGATTCCTTTGGAGCAACAAGTTTTTGTTGAAATATTTTCTGCTACCTGGTGTGGTTGGTGTTTTTATGCTTATGATATTTTTGAAAGATTGAGCCAGGAACATGGCTTGCCTTTGCACCATATACGTTACTATAATCAAGACAGTCTGGCTATGAAAGAAGCCCCCGAACGAACCGGTTTTTACAAAGTTTCAGGTTATCCCACCCTAATAGTTAACGGTGATAAAAAATTAGTTGGAGCCAATGAGCAATCATATCCAGAAGTAGCAGAATGGGTGGAGGAATCTTTAAAAGAAATACCTCAAGCTGGTATTTATACTTATGGTTTAGTTAAAAACAATCAGTTAAATATGGTCGCATATATTCAATCTTTTTCTGAAGAAGAGGTTGAGCTAAGGTTTATCTCTCTTTTGATGGAAGACAACGTAAAAGCTGAAAAAGAAAAGATCTATCACTATGTTGCCCGATCTGTCTTTCCATCTTATGATGGGCTTGTACTGAGCTTGGATCCCTATCGTATTTATCGGATAGAGTTTTCTTTCCCTTTGGCAAATACTGAAAAAATTAATGATTACAATGTAGTAAGCTTCATCCAGAGTTTTGATAACAAAAAAGTTTACAATTCTTCCTTTTTTGAATTAAAAAACCTGGAAATTCTTTCTACCGAACCAGATGATTTTGCAGTTGACGTTCCTCGTGATGCTCGTATCAAGGTCTATTTTGAAGAACCATTGCTTCTTCAGTCTATTAAAAATGACCATTTATTCTTAATAGATCAGTACGATGAAGTGATCCCATGTCGAATAGAATATGACCGCATGAAGCGAATGCTGATCATTGATCCCCAAATTCTACTCAAAAAAAATACGGGATATTCTATTGTTATTCAAGGTGGAAGCAACTCTTTTACCAGTTCCACAAGAAGAATCATTCGCGATTATTATTGTGTTCCATTTATCACAGGAAAAGACCCCGAAATCAGCATTGAATTTTCTGCATTAAAGCATGATTTTGGAGCTCTTACTCCAATTGATGAGCCTGAAGCCAGTATATTAATTACCGAAAAACATGGACATTCGCTCAGACTTCAAGCTTTCAGCAATTCCTCATGGCTACAGACAGAAATCCTGCCTGAAGAGTCAAAAGGTTACTTGCTTAAACTGAAAGCCAATCCCCTTTTTATGAAAACGGGTATCAACGAAGCTTTGGTTGTTGTCCAAACTATTCTGGGACCTGTCAATATACCTGTAATCGCTCAGTTGCAAAGCAGTGAATACCCTGCTATTCGCATTGATGGAGCTCCTATGATTACTCCTTTCGATCAAGTTCGAATTGTTGGCAAAACCAATGGTTACCGCTTATATATGAACAACAGAGAAATAAAAATCTCTCTTGGGGGATATTTTAACGAATTAACAGAAGTATTACACCCGGGAACAAATATCATCATGCTAAAAGCAATGAATATGCAACGAAAAGAAACACAAAAAGCTCTGATAATTTATCGAATACCCTGATCAGGATACTATCTATTGTGTTTCAACTTATTTTTCTTTTTCGATGTAAGCGCTAACCCATTTGCGAATTTCTGGTAACAACTTGTTGATATCCCCTACCATGCCCATATGAGCCATTTTAAAAATAGGCGCTTGTTCATCGCGATTAACTGCCAAAATATACTCAGCAGATTGAATTCCAGAAAGATGCTGGACTGATCCAGAAATGCCCAGAGCTATATAAAGTTTGGGAGCAACCGCTTTGCCTGACATGCCTACCTGTTGACTTTGAGGCAGCCATCCTTTATCGACAATAGGCCTGGAACATCCAATGCCTGCATCAATGCACCGGGCAAAAGAGATGATATTTTTTAGTTGTTCTTCTGAATTGATTCCTCGGCCAACAGATATGACTATCTTTTTATACTCAATAGGATCAAATTCATGAATGATTGGTTCTCGGGATATAATTTTGCATTGACCCAGTGAATCCGCTTTCGATGAAAAACTTGATGAAAGCTTTATTATTTCAAGATTATCAGCTGTTTTATGAGGTTCAATGCGGTAGGAATGGGAGCGAACAGTAGCCATTTGGGGACGGTAATATGGGCAGATTATGCTTGCCATAAGGTCTCCACTAAAAGCAGGACGAGTTTGAACCAATAAGCCAAGTTCGTCCATGCCTAATTCAGTACAATCAGCAGTTAGTCCGGTATGAAGGACAGTTGCAAGTCTTGGAGCAAGGTCCCTTCCCTTTTCTGAAGCAGGAAATATAAAAGCCATCGGCTTTTCCTGACGGCAGAAGGAATTTAATACATCGGTGTAGTTTAATGTATGGTATTCAGATAGGGAAAGGTCTGAAAAAACGTAAAGCCTTTCAGCTCCAGCTTGACGAATACTTTCAAGCTCTTTGGGATTGAGATCTGATCCAATTAAAACTCCACAAATTTTGGAGGATTTATGTTGATTGATACAGTTGAGCCTGGAAATTATTTCTAATGAATTTTCCGATATTCCATGAGAACTTTTTTCAAGATAAACCCACAAATCACCTTCAAGCTTAAGAGTTTTAGTTTCTTCCCCTTCCAAAATGATAGCCTTTTGGGGACATTTTTGAACACAGACTCCGCAAAATATGCAATTTTCGTTAATGATTGGAGCTTGATCCCAATGAATAGCGTTGTAAACGCAAGCCTTGACGCAAAGTTTGCACAAGTTGCATAGTTCTTGTTTTATCCAGATTTTCATTATTTTACCTCTCCGATTTTATCCATCATAACTTGGAGCATTTCTGAGCCTTGTTCCAGATCAATTTTCTTAACTGTTTTATCCATTTCAATTTTGAAAGTTTTGATCACCCGAGTCGGAGAACCTGAGATACCTAAAAATTCAGGCTCAATATTTAGTTCTTTATTGCTTATTTTTTCGATACAAGCTTGCATGGACCAAAAAAGCTTGCTTAATGATGGTAAACGAGGAATATTGCAATTTTTTGTGAAAGCTAATAAAGCAGGAGCATGTATTTCGATAACTTCCTTTTGATTGTCAAACCATCGATCTGCAATTAAATGATCTGCATGAATGGAACAAAGAGATCGCAAATAAATCCACTGAGGTATTTTCATTCGGGCTGCAACTCCCGGTCCAACCTGACCGGTGTCTCCATCAAGCGCTTGATGCCCACAAAAAATGTAATCAGGTTTGATAGCAATGAAGCGAATAGCTTTTTCAAGGACCAGTGAAGTCCATAAAGTATCTGAACCAGCAAAAGCCCTGTCAGAAACAAGGTATGTCTTGTCTGCACCCATGGATATGGCTTCTCGTAAAATATTTTCTGCTTGGAGGGGGCCCATCGTAATCACATGCACATTGGCTCCTATCCTGTCTTTCATTTGCAAAGCATATTCAAGAGCATTTTTATCCGCAGGATTCATAATCGAGG
>CAZMFK010000025.1:0-11483 GCA_964565545.1 uncultured Caldisericota bacterium
GCATGTTCTGATTCATTGTGGCTATTAGATTGCGATGTTGAGGCTCCGAATCTGCATTTTTTTCTTCCTACTGCTTCTCCCCAGATTGAATCTGTTGGCATATCCATGCCCAAAGTGGAAAAAACGCTTTGTAATGGTTGCGATTTATGTACGCAACACTGCGAATATAAAGCTATAGCCACTTTTAATAAAAAAGCTGTTGTTTTTCCCGATTTATGCCATGCTTGCGGGCTTTGCTCCTATATTTGCCCCGAAAAAGCTATCACAGAGTATAATCATCCCATCGGCACCCTTCGTCAAAGCACTATTGGGCATATTCGACTGGTGCAGGGCTGTCTGGATATAGGCTCAAGCTTGTCAGTGCCCATCATCAAAAAAGTAAAAGAAAAAGCTTTAGCTTCCTCCGCATTAGTGATTGTGGATTGTCCTCCTGGCACTTCCTGCACTATGATTCATTCGGTTAAAGATACAGAAGCAGTTGTTTTGGTGAGTGATTCCACCCCTTTTGGCTTGCACGATTTAAAATTAGCCCTAAGTACTTTAAAAAGCTTTTATTCTGGATATATCAGCGTCATTATCAATCGATATGACCAGAAGCATGATCAAACGGAAGCCTATTGCCAGGAAGAAAATCTTCCTGTGCTGTTAAAAATACCAGATGATCAAGATATTGCCAGAGCATATGCTCGTGGAGTTCCGATGGTTCAGGTGAAAGCTTCCTATCATGACGATTTCAAAATTCTTTTGGATAAGCTGATAAGGAAGGTGAAATCATGACAGTCAAACAACTTCTTTTGGCCAGTGGAAAAGGAGGCACAGGGAAAACCAGCATCTGTGCTAGTTTTGTCTCTCTTGCCACGAATGTATTAATAGCTGATGCTGATGTGGATGCTTCAGACCTTCCTTTATTGCTAAATCCTGACTATCGAAATGTGGAAAAATTCTTCAGCGGAAAAGAAGCGCTAATTGATCCCTTGCTTTGCACCAATTGTGGAATTTGTGCTACCCATTGTCGTTTTAATGCGATTTTTTCTTCTAACAAATCGACGGTACATCAAGTGGATCCTGTTGCCTGTGATGGGTGTGGGTTGTGTGCCCTGATTTGCCCAGAAAAAGCTATTCGCCTTGATGAAAGGGAATGTGGCTTATGGTATCTATCTCAAACTCGCTTTGGGGCTATGGTTCACGCGAAACTTCACCCCGGAGGTGAAAATTCAGGGAAATTAGTCCATCTGGTGCGCCAAAAAGCTATCCTGGAAGCACAAAAAAACAATTCCTCGCTGATTATTATTGATGGCCCTCCAGGAGTTGCTTGCCCTGTGATTGCATCTATTACAGGCTGTGATGCAGTGGTAGTGGTGGCTGAGCCCTCATTGAGCAGTCAACATGATGCTGATCGGATGATCAAGCTGGCCAGGCATTTCCGAATACCTGCATTTTTGATCATCAACAAATGGGATATAGATGAAGATTTTTCCGAAAGCATGATTCGAAGTATTTCCAACAATGGGGTGCATTTATTAGGAAAAATTCCCTACGATCCTGCTTTTACTCAAGCCATGTTTCAGCAAAAAACTCTCATTGAATATGCCCCTGAGAGTCAGGCTGCAAGAGCGATAAGTTCGATATGGGACCATTTGAAATTATTTATCTAAATTTTAGAAAGAGGTGTTGAAAATGAAAATTGCTATTCCCCTTGCACAGGAAAAGCTATGCGCGCATTTTGGGCATTGCGAGAAATTTGCTTTATTGGAAGTGGACGAACAAAAATGCAGTATCGTATCTCGAACAGATGTTTTGCCCCCTCCCCATGAACCTGGAGTTTTACCCCAGTGGCTTGCTGAAAAAGAAGTAAAAGTAATTATTTCTGGAGGTATGGGCCAAAGAGCTCAGCAGTTGTTTGCTTCAAAAAACATCCAGGTCATTGTGGGAGCTCCGACGGATACTCCAGAAGCCCTTGCGATCGAGTATGTCAAGGGCAATCTCAAAGCAGGCGCAAACTTATGCGATCATTAAAAGGGTAAATCATGCCTTTAAAGAAGTGCAGAAAACTATCAGGCATTCCTTCGGTTAAAGGTTTTAAGCCTCTGGCTTTGCCCATGGATCTGGAAGAAGCTATTCAATTGGAGCTGGATGAGTACGAAGCATTAAAACTAATGGATTATGAGGGCATGATCCATGAGCAGGCTGCGCAAGCGATGCATGTATCAAGGCCAACCCTGAGTCGAATCTATGAATCAGCTCGTAAAAAAGTTGCAAAAGCTTTTGTTGAAGGAAAAGGAATCCTTATCCAGGGAGGTGCTGTTGATCTGGACCAACAGACTTATCGCTGTACGCAATGTGGCAGTCAATTTCAAATAGAATCTGGCAAAAATGACCCTGATTACCTTTGTCCTTCCTGCCAATCACCCGATATAGCTCCAATTAGCCAGTGTTTTTATCAGGGCTGTGGTTATTGTAAAAAATGCTTTTCATAAAATCAAAAATATTAAGAAGAGGTAGAAAATGTCATTAAATACCGTAAAACATATCATTATCGTCATGAGCGGAAAAGGCGGAGTGGGAAAAAGCACAGTTGCTGTCAATCTTGCTTTTGGTTTAGCCCGGGAAGGATATTTCACTGGTTTGATGGATATTGACCTTCATGGACCCTCTGTTGTATCCATGGCAGGCATTGAAGACCAACGATTTCAAGTTGGTAATGACAATCAAATGATCCCCATTCAAAAAAATGAGCATCTCTTTATCGTATCATTGGCTTCTCTACTGGAGCATCCGGATAGCCCCGTTATCTGGCGAGGGCCTATGAAAATGGGAGTAATTGAACAATTTATCAAAGAAGTAGCCTGGCCAAAACTTGATTATCTGGTAGTGGATTGTCCTCCGGGCACAGGCGATGAAGTGCTTAGCATTATCCAGCTTTTGCAACGAGTAACGGGTACAATTATTGTTTCAACGCCCCAAAAAATAGCTTATTTGGATGTGCGAAAATCCATCCAGTTTGCAAGAAAAATGGGAGTGCCTTTATTGGGCCTGGTCGAAAACATGTCTGCTATCCAATGCCCCCATTGCCATCAATCCATTTATCTTTCAGACAGCCAGGAGGCTCAAAGAGCAAGCAAAGATTTTAAAATTGACCTTTTAGCTTCTATCCCCTGGGATGCAGGACTAATGCAGGAGGGAGACAGTGGTTTCAAAGAAAGCAAGCCAGGCATTTCCAAAGAAATCCAGGAAGCCTTTGGAACTCTGGTCAAAAAGGTGATCCAAAAAACTTCCCAAAGTGCTATATTGTGCGATTTTTCTGGACAGTGTCCCTCGAAAGATAAAAACTGTCAAAGTTGCGAACATGGCAAAAAATGATTTGACCTGTTGGAATCCTTGAATATAGTTAAATCATGGATGGAGTAGTGTTATTGGTCATTTTTATTTTTTTGTTAGTGATTGCCTTGTCTGCCTTTTGGATCTGGATGATAGTGGATTGCGCTAACAATGAGCCAGCCCAGGGAAACACTCAGCTGATGTGGATAATTATTATTATCTCCCTTCATTGGTTTGGAGCATTGATATATCTTCTTGCGCGCAGACCTACTCGCATTCGCGAACTCGGTAGATAGCACCTTTTCCAAAGCAAGCAGCAATGAGCGAAGTCACTATCATTCGTTCAGGTCCTTATCTTGTACAAGGCAGTGTGCCATTGGATCATGCTCGGGCTTTGGTTAATCTTCTCCACTTTCCTATCTCGTGGAAGTTTTTTCATTCTTATCCGGTGCAGATAAGTTATGCCCTTTGCCGTTGTGGCCAAACCAAAACTCCACCCTTTTGTGATGGGTCTCATCAAAAAATAGCATTTTCAGGCGATGAAGTTGCTGACACTACCCCATTCAATGAAGCTATGAAAATGATTGAAGGTCCAACTCTCAGCATGAAAGACCTAAAAAGCCTTTGTGTTTATGCTAATTTCTGCAATATCAACCATAATGTTTGGAATCAGATTGCCAGGCCATTGGATAAAAAACGATATCATCAAGCCTTGAAAGCTATTCAGCATTGTCCTTCGGGCCGCTTGGTACCAGTGGATACCCAGAGCAAAACCGTACTTGAGCCCGACCATGTCCCATCTATCAGCATTATCGAAGAAAATGGCTATATCCATCAAGGAGCTATCTGGGTCAAGGGAGGAATTCCAATCAAATCATCCCAAGGTTTTTACTATGAAGTTCGCAATCGCGTAACCCTTTGTCGATGCGGCAAGTCTTCCGATATGCCCTTCTGCGATGGCAAGCACTTACTCAACCCTCCCCCCAGCATTGTCAAGGGGACGGGGTTGTTGACAACTTTTTAACACGTATTTATGTACTTCTTTTGAGTTTTTTATATAATATTTGATATGACTACGATTGGACACAGCCTGATAGGCATTAGTTTGGGGGTAGCTGCTTTACCCAAAAGGAAAAGCTTTATTTCAACAGCGTTGAATCTTTTTCTGTTTGTCTTTTTGGCTAATTTTCCTGATTTGCCTGTTCCTGGCTGGGGGCATGACCGATATTATTTTAGTCATAGCATCTTTATCGTTACCGGGATTGCATTGCTGCTTGTCTTTATCTACCTGGTTCTACACCGATTTTGCTTGAAAAAGAAACCCCATTATGGCTTTCTTGTCTTAATGGTATTAGCACTTTACAGCCACCTGCTGCTGGATTCCTTTTACAACCATGGGCTGGGGGTTGCAATTTTCTGGCCCATATCTTCAGCAAGCCTTGTACTACCTGTGCCTTGGCTCTCGGTGCAATACGAATATCCTCCCCCGATTACTTCAGCAATGCTTCGCATCTGGTGGATAGAAGTGGCAAGTTTCAGCCCATTTGTGCTCATAGCCCTACTTTGGAAATATTTTAAGGTTAAATAAAAGAGCATTATAAATTGGTTTTTCTAAATCAAATAGAGGTGTCTTTTGACTTGAGATTGACTAAATGTCTTCGGGAAGAGCCTCAACAGTAAAACCTGAAAACTCCACCCGGGTATCTGACCAGGTTCGCAAGCCCACATAACCCGAAGAATACGAACTATCCTGGGCTGTCATCTTTTCTTCGCCATCGACAAAAACTGTAAAAGTATCCCCCTGGACTATCACTCGAATGGCATGAGGGTCATTCCAGTCGTATCCTTCACCTGAAACTCGAGCCAAAGGTTCCTGCTCCTGACCGTTTTCCCATTTCCTAATGATAAACTCGCCACCCAGGTAGCCCGGATCATATTGGAAAGTATATCCATTGATCTGCGTATGATTATCTGATGATACATTGTTGGCCCGAAGCCATACTCCATATCCATTTCCCCTCAATAAATGAGCCACTTCGATATTCACTACGAAATCTTCGCCTGAAAAATTAGTCATGATGCGCCCTTCACGGTCGGAAGTATTTCGAATAAAGCCGTCTGTTGCTTCCCAATTGCCCTGAAGGATAGTCCATTGATTCAGATTTTGCAAATCATCGCTCCACAAAATTCTGGGAGAATCAGGAGAGCTATCAAAAGGTTCATCCAATTCCTGGCTGAGAGCTCCTTCTGTGCGGATAAAAACACTTATTACAGATTGTCGAAGTGATGGAATGGATCCAACAATCAAAAGAATCAGAAGCGCAATAAGTAGTGAAACCTCTAAAACAGTTTGCCCATGCTCACTGCAAATGTGCTTCATGCCGATATTATACTTATTTTCCAAAAAAAGAAAGTATTTATAACGATATTTTAAAATGTTTTACTTTTTTATGCTATCTGCTTTCCTGAACACAATAAATTAATGCCTTAGGGTTTGAAAAAACATATAAAGCTTTCTGATGCCCTAATAAAAGCGAAAAGCTAAAATCTAACTCGACAGGGATTTCCCATTTTTGGCTACCGTCAGGATAGAGAGCATAAATTTTATTGTCAGGGTTATAACTACCAAAGTAGATAGAATGATCTTTATCCATTACAAGTCCTGAGTCAATACCACAACCCAGAGCTTTGCTCCAAAGCAGGTGACCATCGCTCGCTCTACAATTCAGATGTCCTGAAACAAGATCCCAATAGTCCTCTAAAGGGCTATATTCGTTGAAAGCATAATAAAACCTGTTGTCAGATCCAATGGCATATCCATGCTCGAACATTCCTCCCCGAGTCTCTTCGATTTCCCATAGCTCTTTGCCCTCTGTGCTGTAAGCCACGATGCGCTTGGGCAATGAGCGTTCAGCTGTGTAGATCCCGTCCAAATCTTCATTCATCACAGCACTGTTGTATGCAAGTAAAAATACGTCTTTTACCAGAGTGTCTTTATGGGGCACAAATCCAATTATTAAGGTTTCATTTTCGGACAAGATCTTTTTCCAGCGAATCTTCCCCTCAGGACTTAGCGAAATCATGAAATCATGATGCTTGCCAAGGCCCTGCTCGGATTGGATTGCCCGGTAGATATAATACCCATTGGATTCAATATCAAAAAAGCATGCATCCAGCATAAAAAGGTCATAAGATTCTTCTTCAATATAGGCGTACCACATCAATTTGCCTTGAGAATCAAGACTCATCAAGCTATTATAACTACTACAGATAAGATACCCGTTGGGAGCAAAAGCCAGATCACTTGAAGAAATTTTACTTTTCCAGATACTATTGCCATCAAAATCTATGTATTGCTGACGATTGAATATCAAAGGACTTACCAATAAGCCGTCCCTGCTTGCCTCCAAGGGCTCCATATACCTTTTCTTTTCCCATTTCAGCTCTCCATTGGAATCCAGTGCATAGAAGTTAAATTTGTAGTCCAGCCAATAAATATTATCGTTTTCATCTACTACTGGAGAGTCCTGAGTCAAAGTAAAATCATCCTCCGACCAACGATAATCCCAGGTAAGCTCTGGATGATCTATTCCCTCTTTTTCTCGTGGAAGCAAAGCAAATGGAACATATGGACCTGGATCAGCCTTGAAAGCAACTTTGCTTAGGGTTTTCATCACTCGATTGCACGAACCCAGTATTTTGCAAGCACTAAACGAAAAGCTTAATGAGCATAAAATCACCACAATCACAAGTTTTTTCCATAGCCGATTCATCACATACACCACCTTTATAAGATGTCAAGGGGACGGGGTTGTTGACAACTTTTTATCCTCAATCTATCTAATTATTCAAAGTACATATTTGTAAATATCAAAAAATCCAGGGTATCAATTTTTTCGTTTGCTGCTGATATTGGGAATACTCTTTTGGAAATCTTTTTCCAAGGGCTTTTTCTTCTATATGGATGCGAAGCAAAACTCCAGTCAAAGGAAGAACAAGCGCACTACCCGAGCTGATAGGATGAGAAAAAGCAATGGCCACACCGATAAAATTGAGTAGTAAGCCGGCATAGGAAGGATGACGAATCCATGAATAAACCCCCTTGGTTACCAGGATGTGGTGATGCACCGTTCCCACATTGCTGTGAAATAGGTCTCCAAGTTGCTTCACCGCCATCCAACGTAAGACAATTCCAGCAAGCAAAAACATAAGACTGAGATATCGGAACCAGTTAAAAGGCTCGATCCAGGCTTGTTTTGCGCTCTCACTACTCAAAATGCCTATAAGCATTCCGCTGCTAATAAAAAGAATCATCCAATACTTGGAACGTTTTTCTTCCAAGGAGCCATTTTGGCGGTGATTATAAAAAAGGACCAGGTATAAATCGCTTAGCACCCAGATGCCAACCAACCCAAAAAAAATCATTTGCCCCAGCATAACTCAATTATACCTGAATTCATGCTTCATGCATAAAGATAAAGCAAAGGGATGAATGATTGCTCCAGCTAATCTTTAAAGGGACTGCTTATTAATGGAACAAAGACAAATCCAGGGTACTCAGTGGCCTGATCCCCCTCAAATTTCCAAAGGGATTCTTTTATCGGCACGACCATAATGCCTTCAGGTTCCAACTGTTGAAACAGTGGCGCAATGTCTTTTTTGCATGAAGCTGCCGCAGAGACAAGAATTCGATCTACTTTCCCAGCAGGAAGGTACCCAATATCCCTTTCCGTTAAAACAAACTCCAAATTGTTGCAAGCATAGGAATGACTATTTTTTTTCGCAAATTCAACCAATTCAGCAATACGATCCACCCCCCACACATAGTCAGCCAGATGTGCCAGTATAACTGTGGTCCACCCTGATCCTGAGCCAATATCCAAAATCTTGCCCACGGGATCCAGCAGCTCTATCATAAAAGCTGTAACCAGGGGCTGAGAGATGGTTTGATTGTAGCCAATACTTAAAGGAATATTGAAATTGGCTTTAACCCGTTGATATTCAGGTACAAAATCCTCGCGCGACACTTTGCGAAAAGCTTCAATAATTCGGGGAGTTTTGAGCCAGCCATCATGGACTAAACTATCAATAAGATCCATAACAATATCATAGCTAAAAACCAGTTATAGTCTATAAAATGTTAAATTAAAATAATTATCAAAACTAATAAATCCACTTTTTTTGTATATTACGCAGACTAAAGAAGAAAAGGAGCAGACTAAACCCTGCCAGAGCCATAAAGCTAACCCCCAATGATATAAGCCCATTGCTATTTATAGCGCTCCTTAAGATATCTGCTCCATAAGTCAAAGGTAAAAAGTAGGAAAGGGGCTGTAAAAAAATAGGAAGCTGCTGCACGGGGATGAAAAGGCCACACAAAAACATCATCGGAAATCGGATAAAATTGGAAAAAGTTTGTGCTTCAAAAACTTCACTCACTGAAACTGCTACAAACAAACCTAAAAAAGTTGAGGTGACTGCAATCAGTGCTACTGCTCCCACCACGGAAAACCACTTGACACCCTGCAGGGATACAAAAAAAGAAGCAAATAGCACGGGAATAAAAGCATTAATCATCCCAAATAAAATAGCTCCACTCGTCTTTGCCAGCATCAATAGATTCAGGCTGATGGGAGCAAGCAGCAAACGCTCAAAAGAACGGCTTCTTCGCTCAAAAGTAATGGTAACCGCCAGCATGGATGTTGTGCCAAACAAAATCGAAAGCGCCATTACTCCTGGCAAAACTCCACGAATATCCACTCCGGAAGTAGATCGAAGGAAAAACATCAAGGTCCAGGACACAGGAAAAATAATCCCCCAGCTGATATTGGGCGGTTTCAGGTAATATGTTTTCATGTCTTTCATGAGAATGCCCCAAAAGGCAATTGCTTTTTTCATTTCTTTTTACCCTCTTTTTCCTTTTTCATTTTGTCCAGGCCTATCCCGGTGATTTTTACAAAAACATCCTCCAGCGATGGACGAACAATCCTTGCTTCCCTCATGATCACCTGGCGCTGGTCGAAAAACTTCATCAGAGGCATTAGATCGATAGGAGACTGAGAGCTGATGAGCAAGCCCTGAGTATCGAAATCATATATCCTTGTCTCGGGGAAGGCTTTACTTAATAAATCCTTCAAGTTTTGTGCGCCATTTTCAAAAGCCAGGGCAAGTTGATACTCCTTTTGTACGTTTTGCATCAATTCTGATTGAGTGCCCAAGGCCACCATCTGGCCGTCAACAATAAAACCAATGCGATCGCAAAGGCGCTCTGCCTCTTCAATGTAGTGAGTGGTTAAAAAAATAGTACAACCCTGCTTGTTCAGGTCCTGAATCAATTTTCGAATTTGCCTTGCGCTTTCCACGTCAATTCCAGTTGTCGGTTCGTCCAAAAACAAGATTTCAGGATGATGGATAATACCTGCAGCAAGAGTGAGTTTTCGCTTCATGCCCTTGGAGTAATGCTTAAAAAGCTTTCTGCCGGTGTCTGCCAGGCCAAATTGTTCCAACAATGCTTTCGACCTGCTTTTGCGTTGTGTCTTTTCCATTCCGTACAAACTAGCACAAAACATCAGGTTTTCCAGACCGCTCAACTCTTCGTAAAGGTTGCTTTCATCGGGCACGATTCCAATTTTCCCCTGAACCCTTTTTATCTCGCGAATGCCATCAAAGCCTGCAATCGTAAAACTACCCGAAGAAGGCAGGGCTAAACCCGTCAACATATTGATGGTGGTAGTTTTGCCTGCCCCGTTGGGCCCAAGGAATCCAAAAATCTCCCCCTGTTGAAGGTTGAACGAAATCTTCCGCACTGCTTCAAAAGAACCAAATTTCTTGGATAAATTCCTAACTTCGACCATGCTTACTTTTTTTGTTCTTCCTTTTTCTGTTCGCAGGGATGGTGCTTTTCATCGCCATGGCACTTTTTAATTTGCTCTGTACTACATTTCCCGCCATCTTTTGGCTTCAGCTCAGGTTTTTGACATTTACATTCACTCATTCTTTTTTCTCTCCTTTTTGCAGCAATTTTGATTGGAAAAGGAACTTTTTTGGCAATGGCTGATTTCGGAACGAGAGCTGGCCAAAGTTTTCAATTGTTCTGCCAAAGCCATCAATAAATTCCGATCAACCTGATAATGAGTATAATAACCGCGTTTTTCGCCCGTGACTAATCCTGCCATTCGCAATACCTTTAAGTGCTGCGATACGGCCGATTCAGTCAAGTCCAGCTTTCTGGCCAATGCTCCAACGCAGTAATCCCACTTTAAAAGCAAAACCACCATCTTTAAGCGAGAATCATCTGCCAGAGCTTTTAGCATCTCGGTTAAATCTGCCATCCATCCATCTCCTTTCACCAACCATTTAAGTATACACTAAAATAAATAAATGTCACAGGGACGGGGTTGTTGACAACTTTTTTCCCACAGTATAATGGAACAATAAGGAGGAAATTATGAAACTAAGCCCCTGTGGAGTTGACTGTACGAGCTGTCATTTACTGGAAAAATGCCAAAAAAGCTGTAACGAAAGTCAGGGAAAGCCTTTTTACATTAAAGATATTGATATGGAAGTCTGCGCTATTTATGATTGCGTCTGCAATCAAAATGCCCTTACACACTGCGGTCATTGCTCCGAGCTCCCCTGTCAAATTTACTTTGACTGGAAAGACCCCGATTTTAGTGATGAAGAGCATAAAAAGGACATAGAAAAACGAGTGGAGCGGCTGAAGAAGCTTTAAACCCAGAACCTTAAATGCCATAAAAAATTGTTCAAAAATTTTTCATCCACGATAGCAGATTATCAAAAAAATCCGTTATCATAGTAGCATGAAAGATAGCATGAAAGAAAAATCAGCTTTGGGTTATAAAAGAGGCGGTGGCCTTAAAATACTCCTGTATATCTTTGTCTTCCCCCTACTGCTATTCATCGTAGCATTGTTTCTATTATTGGTCCCACTACCAGCACCCTTCCCCCCGCCAGCCAGCAGTCCTCGCAATCTGCCCGTAGCAATACTAACCGGCCTGAGTGGTATGGCTTTTCTTTTTTGGATAAGTTACTATACCCAGTCAAGGGTGAGAAAAGCTAGTCACAGCATGGACCACATTTTTATAAAAAGTGGTTTTCAGCTGGGGAAAGCCTATGGATTTGCCCGTACTTTTCAGGGAGCATAT
>CAZMFK010000026.1:0-11409 GCA_964565545.1 uncultured Caldisericota bacterium
TTTGGGAATTTGTTGCAAAACGTCGATGTTTACAATAGCGATTATTCATTACTGCTTGCCAGTACTAATGAATGGGGATATTTTTATATTTCCAGCGATGATAAGGTTTTAAATATCCAAAAGCAGGGATACGAAACAATAAATATTAATTGCATGGAGCAAGAAGCGCCTTTTGAATTAATCATGCCTTATGCTTTATTGTACGAAGCATCTTACAGCCCTTCCATATCAGTATCCGATGATTTTACAGTTTTTGAATGGTGGATTACTTTGAGCAAAGGCTGGCTACCTTCAACTTCAACAGCCATTTATTCAGGGATTAAGCCTCCGGTTGAAGAAGGGCTTCCTGAGCCTGAAGAAGCACCATGGCGCAAGTATCATCAAATGGATTTGTTTCCAGGTCATTGCTATCGTTTGGTATCGGATGGGCTTCCATTGTCGCCTGATGCCCGACTGGAATGGCATGATGGAACTGAACTACACCGCATATCTGTCCATCCAGGACTTTCTTTTCGATGGTATCTTGAAAAGCTTCCCGAAATACCCATTTTTATTCCAGGAACTAGCGATCAGTTAGCGTTGGATTTGTATTCTTTTGGTTATTATCGTTCGATTGTCCGAGCTGAAATAGAATCCCATACTCCTGGTATCAACGCCTGGCTTCTGCCTGAGCGTTATGTTTCAGGGCAAATGATGCGCATGATGTTGGAGTTACCTGAAGATGTTTTGCCAGGATTTCACCTCTTTTCCTTAAAGCTAAAGCTGGACGATCGAACTGAAATTAGAAACTTTGCCATCTATGTGAGACCAGTATTGCCCTTAGATATTGAAGAACTTTACTGGCAACCCTTGTTGTATTCGAATTCCACCCTTGAACAGCGTTTTTATTTTTCCGAAGGTTTAGTGGAGCCTTCTTCATTGCCTACTTTCTCTGAGGATATTCAGGTTCGTTTTTTTAATCAATATGTTCTCATTAAGCTTTCTCCTGCAAAAGCTGGAAACATGAAGTTTGAGATTCCTATTTTTCAGTCTCAGCGACAGATTGCTCAGATATTTGTCAGGGCCCAAGTGATGGATAAGCCTTCCTGGAAAGCTCCGCAAATTGATGCATTTAGTGATAGAGACGGAGCATTGATTAAACTGAGTTACGATTCAAATCCTATGTACTGCAAAATCTTTCGATCCCATCGTTATCAACATCCTATACCTCTCCATCAAGGATGGATTCAAGAAAAGGATTTTTTAGACCAGAACGCCAAAGAACGAGAATCATATCGCTATCTTGCGTTAGCCATAGATGGTCAATTGGAAGCAAGTTGGTCCAACGAGGTGGATATTATTTACCGACAGCTTTTTATCCAATTGAATTTTAAAGATGGTTACACAACCAATCGGTCAGATATTGAATGGAAAGGCTCTGTATCTATCGGAGCAAGATTATTTATTAACAACCAGGCTGTGGAGTTGGATCGTCATGGTGTGTTTGCCAGGTTTTTCTCTTTAGAGGAAGGTGCCAACCGATTTGTATTTAGAGTTGAAGATGATTCAGGCAACCAGCTGGTCGAAGAGCGAACAGTATATAAAGATTCCCAGGCTCCAATAATCGAATTAGTATCTCCTGATCAAGACCTTTTTCACACGCTTGAAAGCGAAATCAATTTGATCGTTCAAACAGAACCTAAGGCTTATCTTTCTGCAAACGGAATTTTAGTTAAAACTGATGATCAGGGCATTGGGTCATACCTGGTTTCTTTGCAAATGGGAAAAAACCTTATCAATTGGATTGCTACAGACCTTGCAGGAAACCAAAGCAAATTAGCTGTGACAATTTATCGCCATCGTGGAAAAAGATGGCTTAAGCTCCAAATTGGTCAAAACCTTGCCTATATTGATGATCAGCAAGTGATTCTTGATTCTCCGCCTTTGGTGATTAGCGGTCGCACATTAGTCCCTTTGCGTTTTATTGCTGAAGCTATGGGAAGCAAAGTGGACTGGATACCAGAAAAAAAAGAAATACTAATTCGTGTGGGAGACAAAAGCATTCAGCTTCAGATAGGTGTCAAACAAGCAGTGATTAACCAAAAAGAAAAAGTTGATCTGGATGTTCCCCCAATGATTATTCAGGGGAGAACTTTAGTTCCCTTGCGTTTCATTGCTGAGGTTTTAGATGGAGAAGTGGAGTGGATAGCTGAAACAAAACAAATCCATGTTCGGGTATGGATTTGGGAAAGCTAATTTCAACGAAAGAGGAGAAAGTTGTATGAAAGCAAAAAAAATTGGCACTAAGCATTGGATAATTCGGCTGGAAAAAGGAGAAGAATTGCTGGATCAATTGATAGGGTTTTGCAAAAAACAAGAACTAAAAGGTGGGTGGATTTCTGGAATTGGCGCTTTGGGCTCTATCTCCATAGGTTTGTTTGAAGTTGATAGCAAACAGTATTTCTCTCTTGATTTAGTGGGAGACTATGAGCTGACAAGTCTCACTGGCAATCTTTCTACCATGAAAGGAGATCCCTACCTCCATTTGCATGCCACCATAGCAGATAAAAATCAGCGAGTCTTTGGAGGGCATCTAAAGCATGCAGTGGTTAGTGTTACTGCTGAAATACTTCTTGAAGAACTTCCTGAATTGGGAGAAAGATATTTTGATGACGAGATTGGTATAAATTTGCTTGATCTGCCTGAAGCATAAATGCAGTTTCTTGTTTTTTGAACGATAAAAAGTATGCTTAATTATCTTTAATTAATAGTGATTTTGGATAAAGGAAGGTAAAAATTAGAAATGAAAACAAGCCATCGTCGATTCTTTACTTCGGAGTCTGTTACTGAAGGTCACCCCGATAAAGTATGCGACCAAATTTCTGATGCAATACTGGATGATATTCTGGACAAAGACCCTCAAGGCAGAGTAGCTTGTGAAGTTGTTGTTACTACTGGCTTGGTAATGGTTATGGGAGAAATTTCAACCAGCTGTTATGTGGATATTCCTCGTGTAGTTCGAAAAACTCTTCACGAGATAGGTTACAACAATCGCAATTGTGGTTTTGATGCAGACACATGCGGTATCATAAATACGGTCAAAGAGCAGTCTCCTGATATCTCCTGCGGTGTGGATACTGGAGGAGCTGGGGATCAGGGAATGATGTTTGGGTATGCCTGCAACGAAACCCCCGAATATATGCCTTTGCCTATATCCCTTGCCCATCAGCTGGCTCGAAAGCTTTCTGAAGTACGCAAGTCAGGGCAGCTTCCCTACCTTCGTCCAGATGGGAAAACCCAGGTTAGTGTTGAATACGATGAAAACCAACAAGCAATGCGAATTGATACAGTTTTGATATCAACCCAGCATACAGCTGATGCTCAGCAGATCCAAATTGCAAAAGACTTGAAGGAGCATGTTATCAAACCTGTCATACCTGCCCATTTGCTGGATCAGGATACTAAGTATTTTACCAATCCTACTGGTATTTTTGTTATTGGTGGGCCAGAAAGTGATTCTGGTCTGACAGGACGTAAAATTATTGTTGATACTTATGGTGGTTACTCCAGGCATGGCGGTGGTTCTTTTTCTGGAAAGGATCCTACAAAAGTTGATCGTTCTGCTGCTTATGCTACAAGATATGCTGCCAAAAACATTGTTGCTGCTGGCCTGGCAGATAGATGCGAGCTTCAGTTGGCCTACGCCATTGGCGTAGCTGATCCTCTTTCTGTATATATTGATACTTTTGGAACAGAGCATATTCCTCTTTCTGATATTTATCGAAAAGTGCTGAAGACTTTTAATTTCCAGCCCAGAGCAATTATTGATCATTTTAAGCTTTGCCGTCCAATCTATAGGCAAATTGCTGCCTATGGGCATTTTGGCCGAAACGATCTTGATTTGCCCTGGGAACGCATAGATAAAGTAGAGGAGTTAAAAAATGCTTGATCGGCAAGCCGCATTAAGTCATCTTCGCAAACATATCCACAAAGAAAACCTTATCAAACATATGCTGGCCTGCGAGGCTTGCATGGAGCATCTTGCAAAAAATCTGGGCGAAGACGCTGAATCCTGGGCTCTGGCTGGGCTATTGCATGATATTGACTACGAAATGACTACGGATTGTCCCAACAAACATGGCATAAAAGCTTTGGAACTCTTGCCCTGCGATCAACTCAGCGAAGATATTCTTGATTCCATCCAATCCCATGCCGGTCACTGTGACCGAAAAACCATCATGGCAAAAGCATTATATGCGGTTGATCCTCTTACCGGTCTGGTTGTCGCCTCAGTGTTGATGACTCCTACTCGACGCCTAAAGGATCTCAGCCCAGAAACCGTATTGAAGCGATATAAGGAAAAAAGGTTTGCAGCTGGAGCATGCAGAGAACAAATTGCATCCTGTGCAGAATTTGGTCTTTCATTAGAAGACTTTGTAAATCATTGTGTTTGCGCTATGCAGAACCGTGCGGGAGATCTGGGACTTTGACATGGGAACATTTAATATTGTTAATCTACTAATAACAGTTCCAGCACTACTTATAGCCATTACCGTTCATGAATTTTCTCATGCCCTTGCAGCTTACCATATGGGAGATACTACTGCTGCTGACCAGGGCAGACTAAGCTTGAATCCTCTCGATCATCTTGACCCCATTGGTACGCTGATGCTGGTATTATTCCGTTTTGGCTGGGCTAAGCCAGTTCCTATCAACCCTTACCGATTTAAGAATTTTAAAAAGGGAGTCATCCTGGTGTCGCTTGCGGGGCCAGCTTCCAATTTACTAATGGCACTAACCGGCTCTTTGCTGGCTCGATTCTTGATACCCCTTGGGATTAGTGTCTTAACAGATTTTTTATTGATTTTTATCTTCATCAATGTAGCTTTAGCTGTTTTCAACCTTTTGCCCATTCCTCCTCTGGATGGTTCCAGATTGCTTACAGTGCTAATACCACCAAAATATAATCATATCAGCGTATTTCTTGAACGATATGGCTTTTTTATATTGATTGGCTTTATGATGTTTTTTTGGAGTTACTTTGCTCCAATCGTTTTTCGCATTAGCCAGTTTTTGATTCAATTGTTTTTTATATAATATTATGCTTTATTTTGTTGCTCTTTACCTGATAAGAGCTTTACTCTGGTTTCGATGCTCTTTGCGCATTGAAGGTTTGGAGCATGTGCCTCGAAACGGAGGTGGGTTTTTAGTTTCCAACCATCGTTCAGCTCTGGATCCAATCATCATTGGAGCTTCCATAAGTAAGCGGCAAATACGGTTCATGGCTAAAAAGGAGCTCTTTCAAAATTGGGCATTGCGTTCCATCATCCAAAAATTGGGAGCATTTCCTGTAGATCGTGAATTTACTGATAAGCGCTTTATCCGGCAGGTTTGCCAGTACCTGGAAGAAAAAGAAGATCTCATCCTGATCTTTGGAGAAGGCACTCGAAACCTTGATTTTAATAAAGCTTTGATGCCTTTAAAATCTGGGTTTGCTTTTCTGGCAAAACGAGCTGAAGTGGTAATTATTCCTATGTATGTTAGTGGTATTAGGCAATTATTTCGTCCGGTACTTCGACCCAAGCTATTCATTTCTTTCGGCTCTCCTTTATCTGTAAGTGATATTCGCAATACAGTCAGAGAAACCCATGAGATTATGACTCAAATGGCAGAAAACCATCGCCAAAAATTAAATGCCACAACTTTTGCTTGAGCTTATCCTCATTTTTTATACCTGTAAAAATGGGTATAATTAGACTGATATGGATAGAAATTCGGACACATTTGCTGAAGATATGGAGTTGTTCCTGCAAAGCTTTCCCCTGAATCTTCGTGAAGCTATACAGGAAGCTGGCGATTTAAATGATTTAATTGAAGTAATCCTCGATGTTGGCCGCTTTCCTGAAGCTCGTTTCTATCATTCATCTCGGTATCTGTCAGACCATATACTCGAAAAAACAGATCTTAACACTATCCTGGACCAGTTTGACCACTTTGATCCTGACAACCGCGCAGGTATTGACCGCACGCTGCATCGAATTTCAGCTATTCGAAACCGTCATGGAGAAGTGGTTGGATTGACCTGTCGTGTAGGTCGAGCAATTTTTGGTACTGTGGATATTGTCAAAGATATGGTTGAATCAGGCAAAAATATTTTACTTTTAGGTAAGCCAGGAATAGGAAAAACGACTTTGCTTAGGGAAGCTGCCAGGGTATTAAGCAAGGATCTGGGAAAACGAGTAATCATTGTTGACACTTCGAATGAAATTGCGGGAGATGGAGACACTCCCCATCCTGCAGTTGGTCCTTCCCGACGAATGCAAGTTCCTTCCAATCGTGAACAATACCGGGTCATGATTGAAGCGGTAGAAAATCATACACCGGAAGTCATTATCATTGATGAAATAAGTACTTCTGAAGAAACTTCCGCTTGCCGAACCATTGCAGAGAGGGGTGTGCAACTCATAGCTACCGCTCATGGCAATACTCTTGAAAATGTTCTTTTCAATCCAACAATTAGTGATCTAGTTGGAGGCATTACCAGTGTTATTCTGAGCGATGAAGAAGCTGCCCGGCGAGGAACTCAAAAAACTGTGTTAGAGCGCACCTCTCAACCTACCTTTGATGTTCTGGTAGAAATTCATGGTCGTGAAGAGTTCGCTATTTACAAAGATGTTCAAGGCACAGTAGATCGTTATTTGAGAGGTTTTCCAGTAGCTCCAGAAATCAGGAAACGCCAAAGCGATGGTAGTCCTTATATTGTCGACAGTCCATCCAAAGAACGCCACGAGCTTAACATGGAAAACAACAACCATGATCAAAAATGGATTCGACGAAAAGACTCCTCTGTCAATGATGATCCTTTGCTGGGTTTGCATCAACGCAAACAAATTAGAGTTTTCCCTTTTGGAATTAGCGTGAACTATCTTAATCGAGCATTGAAGTCAGCTCATTTTGATGGAATTATTGTCAAGCGTCTCCAGGATGCCACATTGATATTAACTACTGAAAGCTTCCGTAAAAAAAACTCTAACGCTTTACGCATGGGCGAACAAATGAATATTCCGATCTATTCCATTTATTCCAATACGCTGGGAGAAGTTAAAAAATTCGTGTCCCAATACCGGAGTTACGAAAAACAACCCATTTTCAGTCTGGAGCATATTGAACAGTTGATCGAGCAAGTTTTTACGACCGGATCTCCTGTGAGTCTTCCTGCAGCTGATTCGAAAATAAGAAAAATGGAACACCAGCTTGCCAGCCGGTTTGGTCTTAATTCAGAAAGCTTTGGAGAGGAACCTTCCCGGTTTGTGGTGGTTTATCCTCCCGATAAAGAACAAAAGGAGTGGTCTTATGACGAAAACAAGGATTATTAGAAATATTATTGCTTTATGCATGATTGTTTTATTTGGTTCTACGTTATTTTCTCTCCACGGATGCAGAAGAGGTTTTAAAGACAGTGAAACGATGCTTATTGGTGTTATAACGGATGTACAAGAGCAAATTCCAGTTTCCCGGGTACAGATAGAAATTCGAAATACCAGCACAGGAAAAACTTTTAAAGGAAGTTCGGACCAGCAGGGACGGTTTAAAATTTTTTCTGAAGCTGGTTACTTCGAATTAAAAGCTACGCACCCACGCTATCTCGACTATACCCGAAATATTGTGTTAGGCAAAGGCAGCAATCAGGAAGACTTCTATATGTCTCCCGTCTTGGAAAAACCCTGTGTTTTTGAAGGCACTGTTACAGCTGAAGATACTTCAAAACCAATTGAAAACGTAACGGTTCAAATTGGAACCAGTATCACGAAGACTGATTCCAAAGGACGTTTTAAATTTGATGCCCTTCCCCTGGGTTCATTTCCTGTTTGGGTTACTACTCCTGGATACCAGGCAATTAACGAAACAGTTGTATTAGCAAAAGGAAGCAATTCAGTCAAATATGTTTTAAAAAAATTAGACCTGGCTGATATTGGGAAGCCTGTAGAAAGTCCGGAGAGAAACAAATTTTATGCTATTGATCCAACTTTTTTAGGTGATTATCGAGCCCATTCCATTCGCACAATCAAACCTATGGATGAGCGACATGAGTATCGTCTAATTTCTGAAACTCGACATCGAAAGCACCTATACTATGATGAACATGTGGATAAAGGCGAAGTGATGTATATTGATGATGCTATGTATATTAAATTTCTCGATCGTTGGCAAGTCCCGGAACAAATTCATACCTCTCATCGTCCTGAAGCTTTTTTAGCTGAAGACATCACCATGGTTATTTACTATTTCAACTTCGCAGATGTCAATTTTGAAATCAAAGAACTTGGCTCTGAAAAGATGAATGGTTATAATACTCGAAAGTTTCATCTCTATCATTTACCCTCTGCTCCGCCCGAAAAGCAGATTGATGTCCATTTATGGGTCATCCACGATGAAAACAACCCAAGAACTCATCGTATGATTACTCGGATTAAAGGCAAAATGCCTGAAGTATTTAACCTGGACACCTGGGCAGAAGTGGAAACCAATATTACTCACATTAATCAGGGCAATAAAATTGAAATTCCGAAAATTCATACAGAAGCCAATCAATAGGAGGAGCATATGCCATGGATTTAACAACACTATTTAAACTGAGTTATGGATTATATATTGTCAATTCAGCGTTTGAAGAGAAAAGGAGTGGGCAGATAGTCAATGTTGTATTTCAAATCTCTGCTGAGCCTCCTACCATTGCCACCAGTATCAATCGCAACAATTTTACTCATGAACTCATCAGCAAGAGCAAACGTTTTTCGGTCATGATACTGGAAAAAGAAACTCCCCTTTCGCATATTGGTAGGTTTGGCTTCAAATCGGGTAGAGAAGTAGACAAATTTGAAGGCCTGGATCTCATGAAAGGAAAGTATGATATTCCTATCATCAAGGATTATTGCGTGGGATACCTTGAAGTTGAGGTAGAAAAATCCATTGAGGTTGAAACCCACACCATTTTTATCGGCAAATTGGTCAGTGCAGAGCAGTTAAACAAAAAAGAACCCATGACCTATGCCTATTATCATGAAGTTAAGCGAGGCACTACTCCACCTTCTGCCGCAACATATCAAAAATCAGGCAAAGAAAGCAATGATTCAATAAAACTACCCAAGGAGGGTAAAACAATGGCTAAGTATCGATGTGTGATTTGTAACTATGAGTATGATCCCGAGGTTGGCGATCCCGATTCTGGCATTGCTCCTGGAACTCCTTTTGAAGACATTCCTGATGATTGGGTTTGTCCTATTTGCGGTGCTGGCAAAGATCAATTCGAAAAAATCTAAAACAAAGATGCAAGACCGGAAGCGAAAGTTTCCGGTCTCCCCTGAACAATGTATTTGAGGAGGTAATACTATGGCATGCTTACGTCAAGTAGCGCATGATGTTTATTTTGTAGGAGCTATTGATTGGAACCGAAGATTATTTGATTCTTTGATCCCCCTGCCGGATGGAACCTCCTACAATGCTTACCTCGTCAAAGGTAACGAAAAAACAGCCTTGATAGACACGGTAGATCCTGCTATGTGGGATTTGCTGGATGCTTTGCTGGAAAAAAGCTGCACAGGATCGCTGGATTATGTAGTCATCCAACATTCCGAGCAGGATCATGCGGGCTCTTTGCCTTTAGTTCTGCAAAAGTTCCCTATGGCAAAAGTAATATGCAACAAAACCTGCAAAGACCTTCTAATGACCCATTTGCATATTGATGAAGACAAGTTTATGGTCGTTGAAGACGGGCAAACCCTCTCATTGGGCAATCGTACCCTGCAATTCAAAAACACTCCCTGGGTGCATTGGCCTGAAACTATGGTCAGCTTTCTTAAAGAAGAGCGTATGCTTTTCTCCTGTGATTTTTTTGGATCCCATTTAGCTAGTAGCCAACTTTTTTTTGAAGAAGACGACTTCAGTTTTTATGAACCCTGTAAACGATATTTCGCTGAAATCATGCTTCCTTTTCGTCGGATTATAGCCAAGAACATGGATATTGTTTCCCAACTCGATCCTATCATGATCGCTCCTTCCCATGGACCTATATTCAAAGATCCGAGTATGGTGATGAAGGCTTATGCCAGATGGATCAACGACGATACAGCCGATGAAGTAATCATAGCCTATGTTTCCATGCATGACAGCACACGTTTAATGGCCGAAGCCCTGACTCAGCTCCTTTTAGATCGCCGGGTGAAAGTAAAAGTCTTTGACTTGGTGCATGCGGATCTTGGAAAAGTTGCCGAAGCTCTGGTGGATGCAAGAGTTTTGTTGCTTGGTTCTCCTACCGTGCTTGCTGGGGCTCATCCTGTGGCTGCCAATGCCGCCTTTTTAGTCAACGCTCTTCGTCCCAAAATACGCTACGCTGGCGTTTTTGGCTCTTACGGCTGGGGTGGAAAGATGGTAGAGCAGATCGCAGGAATGCTTTCAGGGCTCAAGCTGGAACTACTCCCCACCGTATTAATCAAAGGCATGCCCCGAAAAGAAGACTACCAACAACTCCAAGTCCTTGCCGACCAAATCGCCTCCCTCCCCTAACAAACGGGGACGGTTCTTTTTTGTCAATCGAAAACAAAAACGGCAAAGTTTTAAAGGCTAGTCTAAGCTCCATCAGCACTGATATATATGGTTATGCATGAAAATGTATAACTCTACTATATGTAAAATAGGAATTCCTTATTTGCTAAAATTATATGCAATAGTTTGATATTTCATATACGGAGGAAACCTCATGAATAGACGCGATATACAAAACATCTCTTCAAGTCAAACTAACTATATTGTACGTCCAGTCGAGGAAAGTGATTACTCCGATGTTGTAAAGATATCTAAAGATATCTGGGAAGGCAATGACTACGTGCCCAAGATTTTTCATACTTGGCTGAATCAGGCAGGTCTTTTCATTGGCGCAGAAGATCGTTCAAGCAAAGAGCTTGTTGCAGTCAGCCATGTGGCACTATTGCATGACGGCTCAGCCTGGTTGGGTGGTCTTCGTGTACGACCTGACCATCAAGGAAAAGGGATAAGCCACCTGATGATTAAGACTCAACTTGAGTATGCCCTGGAAAAACTACACCAAGGATTAGTAAAGCGCATTGCTTGTGCCATCTTTACTAAAAATGAAGCAAGCAAACATTTATGCTTATCTTACGGTATGCAAATCAAACAAAGCTATCTGATTCTCAGTTGGAATGGGGATTGCAAGCCTCGACCTCTTCAAGTGGAACCCTGGGAGCCAAGCTGGGAAGAAATCGAAGCTTTGCCCTATTTTAGGGATAGCGAGGGTCTTATTATTCAATACTTCAAAATGCAGAAAATCAGCCAAGCCTGGTGGGAGCAAGCGAAAAAGGATTTTCAGCTATTTAAGATCAATGGCACCCGGGGTTGGATTGAACAGAGCCAAGA
>CAZMFK010000027.1:0-11296 GCA_964565545.1 uncultured Caldisericota bacterium
TTTAATGTTTCTGGAGCCCATGAAACTCCTGATATAGTTGCCACCATTCGTCAGCAGTATCCTGATTTTCCATTAATTGCTACTGGAGGTCCCACCACTGAAAGCATTGATCAAACCATAGCAGCTGGCGCCAATGCCATTACCTATACTCCTCCTACTACAGGGGAAATTTTCAGCCAAAGAATGGAAATATATCGCAAAGCGTTATTGTAAAGGAGAAAAAATGCAAGAAGAGAAAAATTACTATGAGTCTTTAGCTACTTCCTCGTTTACCAAAAAACCACAACCTGCCAAAAAGAAAAAAACAATTTTGGTCTGGATTGGGATTGTTTTTTTGGTTATAGTACTAGCATTTGTTTCGTTTTCTTTTTTTTCCAATTCTAATCCTACGGTTTCAAGGCAGCTTCCAGCAAGCGAAAATGAAGAAATTGCCCAACTCCGCCTTCTCCTTGAAGATGCTTTTATCGATCAAGTTCAGGCCTATTTCATGGAAGCTCCTGACAAAGAAGAAAAAGTTCAAATCTATGAAGATTTGATGACGCTTCTGGGGCAGGCTTACTATCGATATTATGTAACTGAAGGAAACGGTACACTGACTGATGCTCAGGCAGCTATGCGAATATACGTGTTAAATTTTGAAGCTGATGGAATTACGCTTTCATCTGATTCGGTAGACTATTTTTTGGAGAGGGTCAAAGAATAATTATCCTGTCTGTATCCGGTACTTTTATTGCAGAGGAAGGCTGATTACCATGCTACTTCCTTTGCCTGGCTTGCTGATTGCATGAATGCTTCCTTTATGAGCAAGGATCAATTGTTTTGAGATAGCAAGCCCAATTCCAGTTCCTCCTGTAAAACGGGATCGAGATGGTTCAGCTCTATAAAATCGTTCAAAAATATGTGGCAAATCATGTTCTGATATTCCTATGCCCTGATCTGTAATTTTTATTTCAAGGTGATCATTAGCTTTTTTCTGAAAGTCCATGGTTATTGTCGTATCAGAATCACTAAATTGAATTGCATTTTGAAGGATATTCAGTAAAACTTGATGGAGTCTTACTGGATCGCATATTATTACCTCAAGGTCCGGATCTATATGGTGTTTAAGTTTGATGTGTTTCTTTTCCAGGCTGATTTTTATACTTGAAATCAAAGTTTGGACAAACTCCTGAATCTGGATTGGTTTTTTGTTTAAATAAAAATTATCCGCTTCAACTAAAGATAGCTCTCTTAAGTCATCCACCATTTTTTTCAATCGAGTTGATTCTTTTACCAAAAGCTGGATTACGTCCTCTTTCTGATCTTGATCCAAGATGAGTTTATCGCTCCATGCTTCAAGGTATCCGATAATATTTGTCAAAGGTGTGGATAGCTCATGGGATAAATTGGATATAAGCTCTTTACGCAGTTCTTCGGTTTTTTCAAGCCTTTCTGCCATGTGATTAAATGAATCAGCCAGGATTGACCATTCATCATGCGAAGATTCTTTGATCCTGAAACTCAGGTGGCCTTCCCCCAGGCGTTTGGTTGCCAGTACCATTCTTTTCATTGGTTGTATCATCCATTTTACTGCCAGATAACTGAAAATGAATGCTAAAAGTATGGTAAAGAGACCACTAAGGTATAATGAACGGGTAACTTCATTTAAAAAAAATTGCTGGTTGCGAGTCCATCCCAATCTTAATCCTCTTAAATTAAGCAAAGCCCTGGGACTATCTTCTGTGAGACTTTGTTCGATTCTTCGAGAGTAGAGTTGAAAATGATCTTGAATTCGGATACGGATTAGCGTTGAGGTCAGTACTATCGAAAAAATACTTAGCAATACCATTATTAACAAAAGTTTGAACTGCAGGCTAACCTTCATGTTTCAATAAAACGGTATCCAACTCCGAAAATTGATTCAATATAATGGGGGTTTTTAGGAGGATCATTCAGTTTTTTTCGAATGTTTTTTATATGTACATCAATGGTGCGTTCTTCCACAAAAACATCCTGTTCAGCATAAATGATATCAATTAATTGATTTCTTGAATAAACGTATCCTGGATGAGAAGCTAAAAAATTCAATAGTTTGAATTCAAGAGCAGAAAATCTAATATGTTTCCCGGATTTTTGTACCTCGATTTTAAGAGGATCAATTAATAAGTCCTTGATTTGAAAAGCTGAATTATGAAGAGAATTTGTCAAAGCATGGCTACGGCGCATAACAGCTTTGATCCTGGCTACTAGTTCTCTTGGACTGAAAGGTTTGGTCATATAATCATCAGCTCCGGACTCCAGTCCCAACACTTTATCAATTTCCTCTGATTTGGCAGTTAAAACTATGATTGGAACATTGCTGTTTTCTCGTATGCCTTTTATAACTGTCCATCCATCTTTTTCAGGAAGCATCAAGTCCAATAATACAATATCAGGATTAATCCTGGAAAAAAGTTGAATACCCTCATTTCCATTAGATGCAATGGTCACCTTATAGTGTTCTTTTTCAAGATAGAGTCTAATGAGCGAGGCTATTCCCTGATCATCCTCAACAACCAGGACAGTCATAATAGATTATTTGCTATTTAACTCTTCGGAAAGTTCTTCTACTTCTTCGTAACCTTCTTTGTAAAAGTCTTTTTCTTTCGGGTCTAACTCAAAAAGAAGCTTGAGAAATTCTCCCGCATGCACCTTTTCTTCGTCAGCGATATCTATCAATACTGCTTTTGCAAGGGCATGGTCAGTTGACTCAGCCAGTTGCATGTAAAGTTGGATAGCTTCATATTCAGCTGAAACCATGAAACGAATAGCACGAATAAGTTCTTCTTTGTTTAATTTTCTTCCATGAGCGAGACCGGAAAAAGGATTTCCAAATTCAGGCATAAGGATCAAACCTCCCTTTAAAAAAATTAAATTTAATCATCTATGGTGCTGGCGGCATTTGCTGCATCATTTGATTATAGGCAGAAGGGGGAGGAGGAATATGTTCTTTGATGATATATACCTTCATCAAATCCTGGATAAAAGCCTCTGTTTTGTGAAATCTTTTTTCATCGAGTAATTGTTCGTAGACAGCTTCCCTTACGATTGGGTCATCTAAACTTCTTATAATTTCAGGAATCAACTCTTTTACCCGAAGTATAAAAAATACCTCTTGCCCTTCATTCAAACTAACAATAAAGGGTGTCATCAAAGGTCTTTGAGTATTCAAAATCTCTTCAACCAGCTGAGGAGGCATGTTGGATACAGGTACTGGGCCTGCATCTCCTGGTTGTACAGGTCCTTCTTTGATTTGTTCTGGGGGCATATTTTGTCGAGCTATCTCATGAAAATCTGCTCCAGCAAAAATTTCAGCCAGTGCTTTGTCAGCTTTGACCCGTGAATCAAACGAAATGATGTGAAGATGCGCTCCCTGCTCCTGATTATATTTGTCAGCATTTTTTTCAAAGAATTCTTGGAGCTCTTCTTCGCTTGTTTCAATTTCGTCATATATCGGTTGCATTACTTTGTCTTGCAAAGCCTGTTTTCTCATGTCTATGAGAAAGGTTTCGTAGCTAATATTGTATTTCTCTAAAACTTCTTCAAATGTGAACTCTGCATTTTCCCAATTGCTTTCAATTCTTTGTTTGAACTTATCAACGGTAGCTTGTACTTCTTCTTCAGATAATGAAATTCCTTTGTCTTCTGAATAAATTTCAAAGAGAAGCTGGGCTTTGAGGGTTTTGTATGCTTGAATAATAAATTCATTCATTATGTTTTGAACTTCTTCAGGAGTCATGGTTTTGGTGTCCTGCTCATAATTGTCGGGAAGTATTTTTTGTACTTCATCCATAATCTGTTTTTTTGTGATTTCAGTATCTTTGTAAGAAAAAACAACTGCATTGTCTTTGGCTGTTTCAAAGGTTGCATTTGCCCCGCCAGAGGAAGATCGTCGGCAGGAAGCAAAATTAAAAGAAAGGAAGAGTATTGCTGTACATATAATGACAGCAAAAAATTTATATCTTGATGGCATAGCTATATTTCTCCTTGCAAAATATTTATGTGTTACCCTTGAAAATTAAAAAAAACCTTGCTAACACATTTTTCATTGAAGCCAATTATATGCTCAATACAGATATTTTCAATGTATGATATTGGTGCTCTACCAAAGCTATGTTAGAATATTCTTATCTCAGAACGAGGAGAAAAGGAATCAAAGCATGGAAAAAACAAAGTGGATTTTTTTCTCAAGAAGTGAAAGAGGCTATTTTAAACGTAGAAACGAAGATTTTATTTTTTTCGATGATACAAGATTTAAAACTTCTGATGAAAATTTAGCTCCAGTTTGGATTGTGGCTGATGGTATGGGAGGTAATATCAACAGCAACCTGGCAGTAAAAGAAGTTGTAGATTGTTTTGTAGATAGCTATATTGCTGTGGATGCTGCTAATTCAATAGAAGAACGCTTGAAGAAGGCTTTAGCTTTATCTCAAAAGCATTTGCAACAAAAAACAAAGGAATGGAACACTCCAGGATTGACTATAAGCTTAATCATCGCTGTGGTTAACCAGGGCAAGACCTTTATTGTCAATTTGGGTAGAGGTCTGGCTTTAATTTCACTCGTTCACGAAGAAAAAACGTCGAAAACCTTGGTTGTTTCTTCAGATGATCCTCCAATGGATGATGAACAATATCGAGAACCAAAGATCTATGTTTTCGAGGGGCTTTCTAAACGCTTATTATTGTTATCTGATGGTTTTTTGGCTTTTTTTAAAAAAGACACTTTTGAAGAAGCTTTTACAAAATATCAGCACAAAGCTTTGCTTGATAAACTCTTCAATATTGCTGAACCTGAGAAATCCGAAGATAATTTAAGTGCTCTTTTTATTGAATCAGAAAAAGTTACCTCAAAAAAAGTTAATAAGGTATTGATTAGCTTCATACTTTTAGCAGGAATACTGGTAGCCATTTATTTTGCCTATCCTTTCATTCAAAGGATATGGGATAAAATTTCATTCAGAGAAACACCGATAAGTTTTACCAAAACAGAGCCAGAAGCGATAACTGAGAGAATATACCATTCCGAAACATCTGAAAACAAACAAACTATTGAATTGCCACCAGAGGATCCCAAACTTTCTCCACCTATTGAAAGCAACGAATCAGATCGTAACGAAGTTCCTCCCTCCCCTCCTCCTCTGCCTTTACCACCAAGCTCTCCGTCTGTTCCTGTTGCCAGGCCAATCCCTTCGTCACCCCCTCCTACCTCTCCCTCAACACCCAAATATCAAAGAGTAAAAGTTGTTTTTGATTCAATGCCTGCAGGGGCACAAATTTTCATAAATGGAAAATATTATGGGTTAAGTCCTGCCAGCTATGAGCTAGCAGTGGGATCTTATACGCTTTTATTCTCCAAGCCCCCCTTGTATGCTGAAAGTAGCAGAAACCTTATTATTACTGGAAACAATTCAGAAGAAAAAATCTTCTTTGAACTGAAGCAAGCCTATTATTCCATTGAGTTAATTTCAAATCCACCTGAAGCTAAAATCTATATTAATGGGAATTTTGAAGGCCTTACCCCCCGCATTTTACTGCTAAAGCCTGGTGAATGGCAGTTAACTCTTTCCAAGCCTGGATTTGAAGAATATAATGACACTTTAATCATTCATGATACCCAAAATCCCTCTCTTATCAAAAAGCCTATCATCAGCTTGATTCCTTCGAAGCCTGAACAAACCTATTTTTGGAATATTTTGGAGGCTGTATAATGAATAAAATAGTTAAAACCCTTTTTGTCAGCTTGTTTTTGTTAGCATCTTATTATGCAGATTCCAGTTTTTACACCAATGCTCAATTAACCCACGCAATCGAGGAATCTTTCTGGATTGAAGTCAACCACATGCTCCCAGCTCATTTGATTGTCCATGACATTGCAGTGTTTGGCGAAAATCATGAAAATCTTATGATAGCTTCTGATAATGGGACCTATGCAAGTTATGACCTAGCCATGAGCTGGAAAGATGTCAGCAAAGGCTTGCAGCACCCTGAAGTGCAATGTCTGGCAGTTACCAATAATGGATCTAATTTATACGCTCGCACAAGGCGAAACGGGGTAGTACGGTTTTTGCCTTTAACTGAAAACTGGGTAAGATACAGCACTAATTTACCCGCCAGAAGCATTCATTCGCTATCTACCAGCCAGGAATACCTTTATGCTGGGACCCATTATGAAGGTTTGTACCGTGTCAAAATAGGTTCAGAACGCTGGACTGATTTAACTGTGGATGATAAGAACTCTGAATTGAAAGACTGTTCGATCTTTGACATTGCTATTGTTTCTGAAGAACGAATCTTTCTTGCAACAGATAAGGGGATCATATTTACTGAAGATGGAGGTTTGGTTTGGCGCTATCACTCTGATAATGCCCTGCGTTTTAAACAGTTTACTTCAATAGCATATGATATTAATCATCAACAGATCATTGCAGGTACTGATGGGAGGGGCCTGGTGATTTCAAAAGATTTGGGCAAAACCTGGCAGGAACTTCAGTTTTCTACCCAGTCAATTGCACAAGCGTTGGTTCAAAGAGTATGCTTTCATCCTGAAGAACAGGATATATGGTATATGGCAACAGATCGGGAAGGAGTTTTTCTGACCCAGGATGCGGGAAAAAGTTGGAATGAAATCAATGAAGGATTAAGCAATACTCGCATCAAGTCCATGATTGGTCTATCGGGCAATTTTCCCATTCTTCTCGCTGGAACTGTTGGTTCAGGTATATTTATGTATCATAACATCCTTCCCCCCGAAGCTCCAGAATGGAGTTATTTGATTGGAAATAAAGAGGTTAAATTCTCCTGGAAACCTGCGCTGGAGGGAACTTATCCTATCGGAGGATATACTGTTTACAGGGCTTCTCCTACTCAGCCCAATTTCTGGGAAACAAGAGCAAAGCTTCCACCTTCCCATCAGGAATGGATAGATACTCAAGTGGAATGGCAGGAGCGTTGGCTATATGCTATCCGAGCTTTCGATTCTCAGGATAGTCCTTTTTATTCTTCTTTTGGCGATATTCAATCGATTTTAGTAGATGATATCCCAGTTCTCTTGCTAAGTTATCCTCCAGATAACTTCGAAACCGAAGAAGAACAGATCCAAATCCGTGGAGAGGTTCGTGATGAAGGATCTGGCGTGAAATCGCTGAACTTGTCGATCCTGACAGCGCAGGGTGTATCGATGGAGCAAGCCCTGGAGTGGAAAGACGATGGATCATTTGAAGCTTCCATTTCTCTGGAACTGGGCTGGCAAACTCTTCAGCTTGAAGCACAAGATCTTGCTGGAAATACCGCCCGTTTGCAGCGCAAAATCCATCGAAAAGAACCTTTGATAGATAATGATATCCCAGTTCTCTTGCTAAGTTATCCTCCAGATAACTTCGAAACCGAAGAAGAACAGATCCAAATCCGTGGAGAGGTTCGTGATGAAGGATCTGGCGTGAAATCGCTGAACTTGTCGATCCTGACAGCGCAGGGTGTATCGATGGAGCAAGCCCTGGAGTGGAAAGACGATGGATCATTTGAAGCTTCCATTTCTCTGGAACTGGGCTGGCAAACTCTTCAGCTTGAAGCACAAGATCTTGCTGGAAATACCGCCCGTTTGCAACGCAAAATCCATCGAAAAGAACCTGTAAGGGAATTGATTATCCGTCTCCAAATTGGAAGAAACATTGCTTATATTGGAGAAAGAAGTATACAGCTACCTGTTGCTCCATTGATTTTTCGTTCCCGAACCATGGTACCCCTTCGTTTTCTGGCTGAAGCTTTTGGCGCAAAAGTTGATTGGATAGGATCAAGACGAGAGATACAAATTACTTATCGCGAAGTTTTTATTACCCTTTGGCTAAATGAGACTCGTGTTGTTGTCGAAAATTTGATGGATCCGTCTTTGCCTCCCATCCAAAAACAATTGGATGTCTATCCATTTTTAAATCAAAACACAACCATGGTTCCCATTCGTTTTATATCGGAAGAGTTTAGCGCTAAAATTGAATGGAAGGCAGAAACTCAGGAAATAATTATTATATGGTCACCATAAGTCACATTTGACCATACATTGCTTAGCGCTTACTCATTTGTATCTAAAGAGGCAGGCGACTCTTCCAAACTACTAGCTTCATCAGAGTCAGTGTTCTGCTCATTCTTAGGCAAATTATACTTGATCTGGCCAAAAACCTGAAAATCCTTTAATGGCCATATCTGAAACATAGTTTTTCCATGGATATTGCTCAATGGAACTGCTCCAAAGTCACGACTATCCATGCTGTTATTACGATGATCTCCCAATACAAAAAACTCATTTTCGCTTAAAACAAATTCTTTGACAATTCCAGGAGTATCTGAATGTAACAAATATGTTTCACTTAGTTCTATTCCATTAATGAACACTTTTCCTTCTTTAATCTCAATTCTTTCTCCGGGAAGAGCAATGATGCGTTTGATATAGTGGATGGAAGAGGTATTACCTGGAGGATTAAATACCACTATATCTCCTCGAACAGGCTCTCTGAAACGATAAGATATCTTGTTAACCATGATAAGGTCGTTATTATGGAGCGTTGGCTGCATGGAACCCATTTGTACCTTGTATGGCTGAAAGAGGTAAGCACGAACAAAAAAAGCTATTAATAAAGCAAAAAGAATGGTCTTAATCCATTCAAACATTTCTCTGCGCCAAAGTTGACTCATTATCAAATAATGCTCCTTCGTATGATATCAATAATATCATAATGCGAAGTTTCAAAAATGCTATATCCGGGTGATTTACTTATAATTTAATGATTTTTGAAATATTATTAATAAAATTAAAATAATATTTGACTTATTTATTTATTTTGAATAAAATAATCAAAGATTTTGCAGAAAGGAGGAAAGTGAATAAATGAAATATAGACCGCAAAACGCAAAAAGCGTTAATAAATCACTTATCTTCCAGATGCAGAATTTATCTGGCTAAACTTTCAAATTCCAAACAAAAGCTACGATAAAGTGATGAAAAAAATGTGGCAATTTCTTTAATTCAGTTTTGTAAATTCTTTTTCCAAAACAGGATCAGTACTCGAAAGGAGGAAAGGAATGCGTCAGGTGACAATGACCATCTATATTCAAAACCAGATCATATTTGTATCCTTTTACTTGATGGAAAAACGGGGGTAAACCAATGTATGCATTAGAATCAAAACAGATAACAAAACATTTTCATAACAAAAAAGAAAAATCATTAGCATTGAATCAGGTGAATCTGCAGATTTACACTGGAGAAATTTTCGGCCTTCTGGGTCCCAATGGTTCGGGTAAGTCAACCTTTATTAGAATAGCATCAACACTGCTTGTACCTGATGAAGGAAAAATGTTTGTAATGGGGCATGATGTTGAAAAATCATCCTATAAAGTGCAACAATTGATTAACAGAGTATCGGTGGAGGCAAGTTTTTTTAGAATGCTTTCTCCCATGGAAAATCTACTTTTTTCTGCAGGCTTGTACGGTATACCAAAAAAATTAGCAATTCAACGGATTTATGAGATTATTGATTTAATTGGACTTGAAAGAAAAAGAATGCATGACAGGATAAAGGATTTTTCTCGTGGAATGCAGCAGAAAGTTGCCATAGCTCGTGCTTTTCTTACTCATCCTCCCTTAATGCTTCTTGATGAGCCAACTACGGGGCTTGATCCGAGAGCAAAGCGAGAGGTGCAGCAGCTAATTCTGGATATGAATGAAAAATATCAAATGAGTATTCTACTCACTACCCATGATATGGATGAAGCCGAAAGATTATGCCATCGTGTAGCAATCATTCATAAGGGTGAAATAGTTGTGACGGGCACTCCAAGCCATCTCATCCAAATCCAGGAAAGCAAAACACCAAATCCTACGCTCGAAGATGTTTTTCTGGCTTATACCGGCTTGACTTTTTCTCAAGTGGAAACACAGGAGGTACAAGTATCATGAAGCACCGAATGATGAATGAAATACTAGCTGGGAAAGCATTTATTGATCGAAACCTTAACTTGAGCAAACGTTACTGGAAATGGGAATTGGTATTTTTGGTATATACCATCGTAAACTCCTTGACTATTGGATTTATTGGAAAAGGAGTGGAGTCTATTACCGGAACCCCCATTGATACCCAATTTTATATCCTTTATATGCTGATTGGATCGATTTTGTGGGGGTATCTTTCCATACTCTTTGAAATAATTTCTGAAACAGTGACCTGGGAAAGATGGGAGGAAACCATTGAATATACTTTTATGGCTCCGATCCATCGAGCTACCCATTTGCTCAGTGTATGTGGATATGCCATCATCTATGGATTATTGCGAAGCAGTCTCATTCTGCTTGTTCTTTCTTTCTTTTTCAAGCTCGACCTAAGTAATGCCAATCTGTTAAGCGCATTGATGGTTTTGGCTATAGCCAGTTTTTCATTTATTGGCCTTGGCATGTGCGCAGCTGTGCTACCTTTGGTTTCACCTGAAAAAGGAATTCAGGTGGTGAGTATATTTCAATCTTTGTTATTAATGTTTTCCGGAGTTTATTACGAAATACACGTTCTCCCTGTGTGGATGCAGTGGATTGCCCGATTCACTCCTGCCACTTATGCCTTGAGAGGCATGAGAGCATGTATTTTACATAGCGCAGGGTGGTCGGAGCTGTGGCCTTATCTTGGTCCTTTGTTAATTTTTGGCTGTATTTTGATTCCTGCAGGATTACTGATATTTATCCGAATGGAACGCTGGGCCAAGCAAAAAGGGGTTTTAAAGCGAAGCGGATAGCAGTTATCCGTTTCGCTTTTTTTTAGACCTTCATCTTTCATTGAAAAAAGAAGCTATAAAAATTACAATCATAACGTATGATGCCTTTTCGCTCGAGAAAATAATAAAGGACAGGGAGGATTTCATGAAAATCGGAATTAATGGATTTGGTCGAGTTGGGCGCCAGGTATGCAAAGCTATGATTGAACGTTATCCCCATCATCAGGTTTGCCAAATTAATGATATCGCCGACACGAACACGATAGCTCATTTGTTTAAGTATGACTCCACTTATGGAATATATCCTGCAGAAGTAAAAACCAATGAAAACCACATACAAATTGGAAACCAATCCATTGCTATCACTCACGAATCATCACTGGAAAAACTCCAATGGCTTGATGATATTGAAATCGTCATTGAAGCTACTGGCAAATTTACTGACCGAAATGATGCAAAACTTCATTTAAAAAATGACGTAAAATATGTTATTATTACAGCTCCTTCTAAAAATGCAGATTGTATG
>CAZMFK010000028.1:0-4782 GCA_964565545.1 uncultured Caldisericota bacterium
TGAACCGGTTGGCGATAAAGGTGGCCCCTTTGTTTTTCGATGAAGCGGATACAGAGGTCAAGGATGCGGGAATAAACTGAAACGATGTGAAAAGAAGCGAAAACACAACTACGTAGGATAACAATTTTCTCATTAAGATACCCTCCTACTCATAACTAAACTAAATTTATTCAAGTAATCAATGCAAAGTAAATGTCCTATGCGGCAATTTATACAATTTTTTTTTCTTAATGCAAGGATAGCTTTTTTCAAAATAAAATTACCACCTTAAAATGCGTATTGCCACAATAAAAACTTAACATAACTCACCCATAATTCTGATTCTATAATAGCTATTTTTTTATATGAATCAAGATATCTGAAAAGTTTTTTCATCAGCTTTTTGCAGTTTTTAAAATTTGTTCCTGCAGCCTTTTGAAGGAAGCTTGATCGGGTTTTAGCTCTAAAGCGACAGAAATTTCTTTCAGTGCCAGGGAATACATCTCTAAAAAATAATAGGATTGGGCACGATAATAATAGCTGTTTGCATCCTCCGGTTTAAAGGCAACAGCCAGGGTTAAATGCACCAGTGCTGCTTCAAAATCTTTTTGGCTGAAAGCATACACTCCCCATTGATACCTTGCCAAAGGAGATAAGGGATGATTTGATACAGCCTGGCGATACTGCGAGTATGCTTCAGAAACTTCTCCCATCGTGTTCCATATTCTTGCTTTATCATAATAAATACTCTCTTGCTTTGGGTTAATCAACTGGGCTCTATCAAGAAATAACAATGCCTGTCGCCAATCTTTTTTTTCAGAAAGGATTTTGCTCATATCAATATAAGTTTGGTAGTTTTTGGGATCTATTCTTCGACTTAATTCATAAAAAGACAAGGAAAGAGGAAGATTTTTCTTTCGTTGCAATAAGCGACCATAACTACGATAGACTTGAGCATTGAGCCAATTATTTTTCAACGAAACAAGAAACAAATATTCAGCTTTAGAATAAGCTTGATGACGAAAAGCCAAAACACTTCCAAGATCATGTGATACTCTTTCTGCAGAAGAAATCTGTTGAGCCAGCATGAGCAATCTTAAACCCGTTTGAGCTTTTTCATCATCTCGTTGATTAGCAAGCTCAAGACTTTTTTGGGCAAGAAAATGTACCCACCTTTTGGAAGAGTTAAAGCTTTCAAAATATTTTTGATGGTCATTATCATTTATTTGACTGGCATAAAGTATGAGATATGAAAAATTGGATATATGTTGGTGGTAAGCTTTTGAAATCCATTTGTTTTCATCTTCTACCATATATAAATGGTAATGATGGATAGCTTTAAGTTTAACTGGATTTTCTTTCCATGGATGAATCATTGCAGCAGCTTTTTTTGTGTTTCCTTTTAGATAGTTGAGAGACGAAAAATTGAACATAAAACTCAGGACCAAGCTAGGAAAAAGCATAATAAATACAATCAAACAAACAAAGGTGCCAATAGACCAATAAGGTATTCTTTTATAAAAAGTTGAAGTCTGGCTAATGGCTTGCTGATTCTTTTTTTTCAGAATTCACATCCTCAGGGACATCATCTCCGAAATAGGAGGGATCAAGTGAAAAACCAATGGATACTGCATGAGTTCCCAGCCGGCACATAGAAGATAAAGACATGTTTCCCATATGGATGAGCGTAAAATCAAATCTGCTTTTGAGAATTTCTGATAAATTTTGGGGGAGTTCTTCATCCAATCCATGCAATATGCTGCCATATATGGGATTTCCTTTGGAAGCAGCTTCAATCAAACGACAGAGCTTATCTATCACTGCATTGGCATGAAAACGATCCACATAAAACAAATCTCCACCAGTGGCGGAAAAGATGAATCGACTTTTAGACTTGGCAAAAGCAAGCGAAAAACCAAAACCGCCGCGATACAAAGTATTAGTTTTAATAAAATGGGGATTATCTGAAACAACATAGTTATGGAATTTGGAAGCACAGGCATTCAATGTGTTCAGGATCATGTGCCTGGGTGAATCTTCCTGAGTAGCCATTTGGGCTGCTTTGATAACCAAAGGCTTGATTCCAACTTCGGTCAAAGGGCAATCCATCACATCAATTTTTGCATCATACAACAAGGCCTGGGCATTTTTTGCCTGTTCAACAATGGATGCTATCTTGGATGACATATGTATAGACAAAACATGCTGGAATTTTGGGAATGCCAGGGAATAAGTTTTAAAAAATTCATCAATGCTGGGACTGATAACTTTGGGCATTAGCTTTTCTACGCTTACTCTGTGAGCAAAGCTTATTTGATCATAGATGGTGTTTTCCTTCATGAGATCTTTTCCAAGCTGAATTGAGACAGGAATCACCAAAATGCCATACTTTTCCACCTCTTCAGGAGAAAATTGACAACTACTGTCAGTAACAATTTTTAAAGTTTTTACCATGCTTCCTCCTATCCCCAAAGTATTACTATTATTATACTTGATAACTTATGGGTCTTTTTTTTTGAATAAGCTGGACATAATATCTTCATACATTCCCATTCGATTGGAAAAGCCTCTTCTTGAACCTCGCTTTTCTTCTTTAGTTAAATGAGATACTCCTTCCAAAGGGATTTTTTGTATCATGATCTGGTTTTTTTTCATCCAGTTGTTGAGGCAAATTTCAAAGGCATAGCGAACATTTTCAATATTTGCCATTTTTAAAAGAAAATCCCTATGCAAACAACGCTGTCCAGAAAGTCCGGGTGAAAGAGTATGGGCCAGATCGGTTTTCATTCTTCCTTTGGTAAAAAGTCCTATGGTTGCTTGAACAGAACCCTGCAGTACCGGAAGAATTAAAAGTTCAATATGTTTTACATTTAGGTTAGTCAGATCCGCATCCAATAAAAGAATAATCTCGTTTTTGGCCTCTTTGGCTCCAGCTAAAACCACATATGCCTTTCCTCTGTTTTCTTCGTAACGTATTACCCTTGCTCCTGCATTTTCAGCCAATAATGAAGTTTGGTCCTTCGATCCATCATCAACAACAATAATCTCGTCAATTAATGAGCTTGCTTTGCAAACCTCCACCACTTTGGCTACCGTCAATTCTTCATTATAGGCAGGGATTACTGCTGAAACTTTCATGATTTTATCTTAGATGGTCCAATATGTCTTGAATGGCAATATCAGCATCTTTACAAGAAATAATCTGTTTTTGCTGGTTTTTACGGATACTCACTTCAATTTCACCATGAGCAAAGCTTCTTCCAATAATGACCATGAGTGGGAAGCCTATCAATTCAGCATCTTTAAATTTTATACCAGGAGAAAAAGGGCGATCGTCCCAAACACAACTAATCTTTTTTAGCTTTAGTTTGTTGGCTAAATCTTGAGCGAATTCCAACACTTTTGGATCATCGGTTTGTACCGGTACAATCATTACTTTAAAGGGAGCCATTTGGAGAGGCCAAATAATACCTTTTTCATCATGGTGCTGTTCAATTAGCGCGGCCAACATGCGTGAAATGCCTATACCATAACAGCCCATGAGTACCGGCATCATTTTGCCATCAACGGAGGCATACTGGACGCCCAGGGGTTTGCTGTAGCGATCATTTAGGACAAAAGTATGTCCCATTTCCATGCCAACGGAAAACTCAAGCGATCCTCCACATTCCGGACAATTATCCCCGGCTTTTACCATTCGGATATCGCCCGTAAGCTGGGCTTTCCAATCCCGCCCATACGAAACATTGCGCAAATGAGTATCTACTTTATTGCCACCGCAAATCGCTTTAGGTATCTGTATTGCTTTTTCGTCAGCCACCAACAAAACTCCAGTCATCCCTACAGGACCCACAAATCCCATGATTTCTTGATCTTCGTGGCTCCATTCAATATCATTGCCGACAATTTTCTTAAGTTTGGCTTCATTGAGTTCGTCATCCCCACTGATAATTGCCAGGATTCGCTTTCCCTTTGAATTTCGGTAACACAAAGTTTTAAGAAAGCGGGAAGATTTTTCGTTTAAAAAAGAGGAAACTTCATCAATAGATTTTTGGCCAGGAGTTAATATTTCTTCTATGGGTTTGGTTCCAGAAGAAGCTTCTTCGGTACTTTCAAAAGCACTACGGGCTGCTTCCAGATTTGCAGCATAATGGCAGTTAGCACATTGAACAAACGCAGTTTCGCCAATGGGAGATTTGGCTACAAACTCATGGGAATAAGCTCCACCAATAGCTCCATTGTCAGCTTCGACTGCAGTGAAATCGAGAGAACAGCGCTGGAATATCTGCTTGTATGCATTAAAGACTTTTTGGTAGCCGGATTCAAGAGACTCACTATCAGCATGAAAGCTATACAAGTCCTTCATAATAAATTCCTTGGCCCGAACCACTCCAAATCTTGGTCTTAATTCATCACGATATTTGGTTTGAATCTGATACACAAACAAAGGCAAATCTCGGTAGGATTTAATATCTTGCTTAACCAATTCAGTAATAACTTCTTCATGAGTGGGCCCCAGACAAAACCAGCGCTCAGTACGATCCTGCAAGCGATACATTTCTTTGCCGTATAAATCCCATCTACCCGTTTTTTTCCAGGCTTCAGCAGGAATAAGGGCAGGCATGAGTAATTCGTTGCAGCCAATTTCATCCAGTTCATGGCGCACGGCGTCCATAATGTTTTTTAAAACACGCAACCCCAGGGGTAGATAGGTATAAATGCCAGTAGAAATCTTTTTTACCAGCCCTGCTCGAATCATCAGGCGATGGCTTATAGCTTCAGCTTCTTGGGGATCTTCTCTCA
>CAZMFK010000028.1:4792-11233 GCA_964565545.1 uncultured Caldisericota bacterium
GCATTAATTTGAGCCTCCTTTAAGGTTCTTTGTCAAGTATATAAACATCAATATAACCACCTCTCCAGCCACTACCAACATGACTGGTCCAAAAAAAGCAATCAATCCGGTTGCCTTTGATAGCACCGCCGATATCTGCTGCCAGAGCATAGCCATATCCTGATACATATAGCCATGTTCCCAGAGGGATTACTTTGGGGTCTGTAGCTACGATTCCATACCGAACTCTCAATCCAGAATATGTAACAAATGGATTTGGACCACACTGTTCTACCGTAGGATTATAGGAACTTGCGAGCATTCGTAGCTTTTTCACATAGTTTCCTCTAAAATCCAGGGTGCCATGGGCGATTATTTCATTAGTAGGAGGGGAAATGATTTCCTCTTTGAGCAAGGTGGATGAAACCAGTTTTCCATCTTCCATTCGATCGCGATGATACTTCCGTTTTTTTCCATATTCCCCTGGTTGCCACAAAACCTTAAGGCCTTTGTAAACATGAGGGTTGTCCTGGTGAATGACTTGATAAGGTATTTGAGCTATTTCAGAATAATCCTTATACTGAACCCGGCAAATACGAATAAAATCATGATGCCGAAGGGATTGATCCAGAGCAGGTTGAATCTCATCATAAGTATTCAGAGTAAGCTTTTGTTCTTCCAGCAATGCAGCCACTGTATCAGAAGTGGTAATAAAACTTTCTTTTGCTCCATCCGTTTGAAGGGTAATTGTTTTTCCTGCCACGTACTCCACTAAGTGCAAATCAGGATTCACCTTGACTTCTACTATGTGAGTATCTAAAAGAGGAGAAACTGGCAAGCTTCTTCCAATATGAGTTCTGGCTTGCACCTTTTGACCATTTCGATTTAGTGAAGGCTGTGAAAAGCATAAAAAGGTCAAGGTAACCATTATAAAACAAATCATCATCAAAACACTGGAACATTTCCTCATTGCTACTCAATGATATACTTTAATCCACCGCAATGTCAATGTATATAACTTTATCTTTACCAAAACAACAAATTTCATACAATGAATCTATGAAAAAAAAACACCATTCGTTTCTTTCATCGCCTATATTAATCATGCTTTTGGTATTTATTCTTCCCCCTCTGGGCTTAATATTAATAGGAAATCACTCCAAGCTTTCTATCAGTGTTAAAATACTTTCAGGGATTGTGGCCAGTATTTTTGTTTTGTTATTTTTTTTTCAATACCAGTGGCAGCCAAGATCAAAAATAGTTGAAAAACCATTAAACGTACAATTTTCTTATCAGTTTCAAGGTTATAGTTTTCCAGAGCTAGTTTTAAGCAGTCTTGATAACATGATTCCAGCGCCTGATGATGGGAGATTTGTCAGAATTGACTATACTATCACCAACCTTTCAGATATACCATCGTTCTATATTTCGCTTCTTGAAAATCCCCTCCTTATGACTGAAGCCAAGGAATATGTACCAGATTTAACCCTTTCAAGAGAACCTTTTGGCACCATCGAGCCAAAACAAAACATGGAAGGATACTTAATTTTTCAAGTACCAGCGAATGAAATTCCCCAATATTTTAAAATTGCTGGGAAAGAATATCCTTTATTACCTTAAGAAGTGCTTTCTGCATTCCATTCCCAAAGATCAACCTGATACCAGGAAGGAACTCGCTCTTTCATCATCCAATAAACCTTAGTGCCATGGGGAAAAAGTTTGCTTGAAGGATTAAAAACAATGCTGAACCGATACCCTCTTTCATGAGCTAAACGAATAAGCTCATAAAAGTTGTGGGAAAGCAAATCTTCAGCATTTATCCTAAGGGTATCCTGAGCAAGCCAAAACCAATAAAAATCATTTGTTGAAAGAAGTTTTTCAGCTTTAACAATCTTTGGGTTTTTCAATGCTTTCAGGGCATGGATTTCTTTCGTAGAAGCATTATAAACAACAGTATATCCCAAATACTGAAGAAAAGTTCGAAGCGGGATCCAGGGATACTGGATTAAAAGAGGATTTTTATTTAACCGCATCGGCTCTTTCGAAGGCAAATACGATAGCTCCAATTTATTATTTTTAAAAGAAAAATCAAGCTTTCTGAAATCATTCTTCACTAGAATCCTTTGTTCCTGGGGATATTTTTCAACAGTGCAATTCCAGTAAGATAACTGGTCTGCCTGAACATAGCTGGTACCCTCATTTACCATTAGACTGAGAGGGAAAACTCCATGGTAATTTTCCAAACTCTGAAGCTGAGGACGAATAATACTGTGTTCGATATGGAAAGCAAAGGAAGTATACGTTGGCATATCAACTTTAGCATCAGCTAAAACAACATAAGGCTTTATGATCCCTGAAACCAGTCCATATCTCTCCTCCAGGCGTAATTCCATCCAAAAATGTCCAACATCGTGAGTAAAATTTTTCCCCCATATTTTAAATCCATCTTCAAAAAAGCATTGATCCATATTCCATTCATCAGAAGGCAACTGAATACAACTTGACAAACCCCGTATTTCAATTCCCAATACAGCCTGGCGAGGAATGCTTTGGAAGATATCCACCCTAAGCTTGAGCGCTTGATTGTTATCATGAAAGATATCCAGATGCGCTATAGCAAAGGTGCCCACTCTGAAAAGAACAATGTTCATTTGGTGTTTTCTAGCTTCTGCTATGGCCTGGTTCATTTTCGCAGTGGAAGTTTCATAAGCTTGCAGCCCGATTAAAACTCTACAAGAAGGTGAAAGTCTCTCCCTTGAGCCCATAATAACATTGCGAACATAATCAGCAGGATCTGCCTGTGATCCATGATACGCCATCGGAACTGCAATGTCAGCAATGGAAGAAAGCCTTTGATAGGATTGGCTAAAATGAACAGCTCCATAAGCAGAGCCATTAGCTCCCGATGATACCAAGGTAACTGAGAATTGGCACTTCCGTTTTCTTACTTCATGACTGATCAAGTTGGCAAAATTAAACACAATGTCTTCGCGAAGTTTAACCCATAATTCAACATCCTTATCCTGTTCATCATAATATTTCAGCAAGGTTCTCCAATCTCCTGGCTGAACAAAAGTGGAATAAGCAAGATCTTTTATTTTGTTTATATTAATTCCCCGTTCTATAGCCATCTGATTTTCTGTTGGAGAAAAACCAAAATGTGCGTTTCGATACCGGATATAATCTAGCTGGATTCCATCCAGAGGATACATGGTCGCAGCATCCAAAACCAGACGAAGAATATAGTTGTTATAAGTACTACTGGTCAGATTAACCAGTTTTTTTTCGGGATCCTGCAAAGGGATTTTTTGCTGCTTGTTTCCAAATTGCCAAGCAATATCATCAGGATTTTTTGCATTCCATGCCGGATCAGTATTAACAGGGAAATAAAAAAACACTTTCCGCTGTCGGGATTTGAGTATAGATACCAGACGTTTCATGGGATCATCAGAAAATGATCTCTTCAATGCATGTTCAGAAGGGAAATTGACAGATCCATCAATTTTTTTTCCAAGAATAAAAACAATTTCAATATTAGCACGGACCAATGCTTCAGCATACTCTTCCAAAACCTGGTCAGGTTGGTCCATGAAAGTATCTACATGCATCCATACGCCATCTCCCTGCAAGGGAACAGAGGCATAAGCATTCTTACCAATATCGGATCGAACAGGATAAAATGGAACAATGCAAGTACAAACCAGCCAAGAACAGAGGATGATACGCATAAACAAAGGATACAAACCTTTTTCAGACTGTTCCAGGCTAAGTTTATTTTTCAACATTAATTTCACTAAATCAAAACCTTTCGATGGTTCTAACTATATTAATTAGATTAATAGTTGGTTAGGCGGAAAATGCTTTCAACATCCTCTGGTCCCAATTCTTTTAGCTTACCCAGGGGATATGGAATGCTAGGATTTCTTGCTAAATCCGCCAAAGTATCAACCCGTACTCCCAAATCAGTCAGAGAAGTGGGAAAGCCTAATTTTTTGATCCATTCCTGAAATGCATGTATGCCATTGGAAGCCAATTCTTTCTCTTTCCCAGAAAAACCAAAGACTTCCCGAGCAAATCGAGCAAATTTTGGGATGTCATGCTTGTAAACATATCTCATCCAGGCTGGCATAATCATTGCTAAAGTCATTCCATGGGGAAAGTCATAACAAGCAGAAAGCGCATGTCCTATGCGATGGCTGCTCCAATCTCCCAGTCCTCGTCCAGCAGCATTTAAGCCATTGAGCGCCAGGGTACCCGACCAAACAAGTTGTGCTCGTGATTCATAGTTTTCAGGCTGATCCAGCACTCGATCCAAGTGAATCAGAATTGTTTTCATCAAGCCTTCAGCAAAATAGTCCTGCACGTCTGTGTTTGGAACGCCATTAAAGTATGCTTCAAGAATATGTGCCATCATGTCCATGGCGCCATAGATGGTTTGCTGGGTTGGCAAAGACACCTGAAAAGACGGATCTAAAAAAGATACTTTGGGATAAGATCCAGGAGAATAAAATGAAGCCTTGGTCATGGTTTCATCATTGGTAATGACCGAAGCAGGATTCATCTCTGATCCAGTAGCGGAAATGGTCAACACTACAAACAATGGCAGGGAGTCGCTCCATGATACTTTTTTCAGGTAACCATCCCAGACATCCCCATCATAACAAGCTCCTGCAGCAACTGCTTTGGCTGCATCCACCACAGACCCCCCGCCTACTGCAATCACAGCATCCAAGCGCTCTTCTCTGCATATGCTTATCGCCGATCTAACCTGATGCAAGCTTGGATTAGGCTTGATCCCTTCATAATCAATCCATTGAATTCCGTTTTGCCGTAAGCTATCAATTACCTGCTGGTATATCCCATGCTTTTTGATGCTTCCTTTGCCATACATGAGCAAAACTCTATTTCCATATGCAAAAACTTCTTTTCCAAGTTGAGTTGTTACGCCTTTTCCAAAAACAATACGAGTGGGGTTATGAAATGTAAAATTTTCCATGTACACTCTCCTTCAAAATCCTTTTTTTATGCAAAGGAACTTTTTTCAACTTTATCAATCTATATATAGTATATATAAGATATATGGAGTTGTAGTTGAAGTTCTGATAAAATCAAGCAAAGAAAAAGGAGTCCAAGCATGGCATCAATGACAAAGGATATTAAAGAAGCACTTGTCAAACAATTCGGAGACAAGGAATTTGTCAACTTTGAATTGGCGGAAAGAATAATATACTCCCATGATATGGGCAGCTTACCCCAGATAGTTGACCAGATGATCGATTCACTTCCCTCTGCCGTTGTAAGGGCCAGAAATAGAGAAGATCTGGAGTTTTTAATTTCGCTTTCCAGCAAATTCCACATACCTTTAACCCCTCGAGGCAACGCTACTTCGGGATATGGTGATTCTATGCCCTTAGGCAATGGCATATCCGTTGATTTTATGGCTATGCGCAATATCCTACATATTGACAAAGAAAAAATGATCGTGGATGTTGAGCCTGGTATCGTTTTTTTACAACTCATCCAGGAGCTTGAAAAACAAGGATTAACACTGAAAGCTTACCCCTCAAGTGCTCCTGGGGCCACGGTGGGGGGTTGGATAGCCGAAGGCGGATCCGGTATAGGCAGTTATAAGTACGGTTCTGCTAGAGAACAATTGGAAGAAATCGAACTTTTGTTACCCAATGGCCAGTATATGACTTTGCGAGATCAGGATCTCGACTTGGCCTATGGAGCTTCTGGCACTACAGGCTTTATGGTTCGGATACGCCTTAAAATTATGCCCTCCAGAACTTTTCATCCTTACCTTTTCCACTTTGATCTTCCCTCCGATTTAACAGCTTTGCTAACCAACATTGCGGATGAAGAGTTTTCTATATACCATGTTCAATGTTTTTTAGGGGAAAGCATCTTGCGTAAAAAACAGTCCATCGAACAGAGCAAAGGAATTCCCTGCCCTTTGACAACTCCAAAGGAAGTCTGGGAAGCTCTTCGTTGGGAAGATCTCAATATCAAAGATACTGGAGCTTATCTGTCGTTGACGATAGAAGACACTGAAATACCCTCCAAGCTTCTGGAGAGAATACAAACCCATCAGGGACAAATGCAGGAGCCTATTTTAGCACAATACATCTGGAGCGAACGTTTTTACATCATGCGCGAAAAGCGCTTGGGACCTTCGCTTATACCCAGTGAAGCCATTCTTCCAATTGAAGTTCTGCACAAAGTATGCAAAGAAGCTCGGGAACAGATTGAACATGTATCGCTGGAAGGCTCCATGAACGGAAAAAAAGAAGTGGTGATGCTGGGCTTTGTCCTCCATGACGAACGTACCTTTGCCTTTTCGGTGGATTATGTAAAATCCCTTCTTTTAATGGATATCATTGAAAAATACGGAGGAAGGCTATATCAGGTGGGCATCTTTTTTACTGATCGAGCTGACAAAATTAAAGGGAAAGAAAAAAT
>CAZMFK010000029.1:0-11136 GCA_964565545.1 uncultured Caldisericota bacterium
CAAAAAGATAAGCCATCAAGAAAATCATCAAGAAGAAATCAGTAATGATCCCAAGAATAAAAGAAAAAATCAAGATTAAATATCCTGAAGCTTCGATTACTGGTCCAAGCATTTCGAAAATCCAATAATACGGAAGAGCTAAAAAACCCAAAGTGCCATATTTTGGATTAAAAAGCATATCTCTATGAGACCAGAGAGAATCTATCATTCCTCTTTGCCACCGGATTCGCTGGTTAGCAAGGCTTTTTAAGTTTACTGGGACTTGCGTCCAGCAAACCGCATCAGGGGCAAAGTCAATACGATATCTTCTTTTTTTATTTCGTAAATGCTTGTGTATCCTGAGAGTGAGTTCCATGTCTTCTCCAATAGTATGCCGGTATCCCTGTAATTCCATGACTACAGAACGTTTGAAAAGTCCAATAGCCCCTGATATGATTAAAAGGCTGTTTATTTTTTCCCAACCAATGCGGTTGGTTAGAAAAGCTCTAAGATACTCAATAATCTGGGTAATAATCAGGGGAGACAGAGGCAGAAAAACATCTTTTAATGCTCCATCCTGAATTGTGCATCCATTAGCAACACGGACTATTCCTCCAACAGCTACTGTTTCTTCTGAGTTTAAAAAAGGTTGAACCAGTTTTAACAGCGTTTGTTTTTCAAGAATGCTGTCCGCATCAATGGAACAAAATAAAGGATGTTTTGCAAAATTAATACCTGCATTAAGGGCGTCTGATTTTCCTCCATTGATTTTGTCCACTACTAATAAGTGGGAGTATCGAAAAGATGAGTACAAGCCTCGTACTTTTTCACAAGGAATCCAATCTTCACTGTTTTCGAAAGAGACTTCTACTGATCTTAGATCAAAATAATGGATCAAAGTATTTAACGTATTATCAGTGGATCCATCATTGACCACCACAATTTCATAGTCAGGATAGTCTAATTTCGAAAGGGAAACAATGGTATCAACAATAGTGTGTTCTTCATTTCTGGCAGGTACCAGTATTGAAATGGCTGGAGTGTATTCGGTTGCAACGTAAAAATCTGTTTTTGATAGACGTAGATACTCTCTTTAATCGGTGAAAGGATATAATAATGAGTAATATGTACTGGCTGTTAATGATAAAAAAGTAAATAAAGATAAAAAGACTGTATGAATAATAAATCCGATAAATGATTTCATCAGTCATGTCAGTTTTCTTCTTCTTTCTGAAATGGACTTTTAATCATTCGAAACGTTTTTTGTTTACCTTCGATCATCTGGTAGGCCAGATCTGCCTGAATGGGATTTTCTGCATTCATTGAAATGGAAGTGATTTCCTTATAACCTTCAGGTCCTAACTTGAGCAAACTTTCAAAAGCGTGAAACTTCACCCACCAGGTTTCCTGATCGATCATTTTTCTGAGATAGGGAATGACTTTTTGGGGGAGAAAATGATACAAAGACCTGGCGATCGTAATTTTGACGTTATCAGAATTAGTAATTCGATATTTTTCAAGGATAATTTCCAGAGCTTCCGTTTCTCTTGTTTCTGCCAACACCAAAATAGCTGAATTTGCCACTTCGTCTTCATCATATATAAAAGGAAGAACATGTTCGATTAATTTTGTATTGCCTGTTCGTATCTTTTTTTGGAGATAACGATAAGTTGTATCTTTATTTTTCATTTTATTTTTTAAAAAATGAAGCAAAATGCTTTTTCCTCTGATGTTTCGCTGTTGTTTTAATAATGTAAAATAATCCTCCATTGGAGGATTGATGATATCAATAATTTCAATGACCCGATCCTGAACAATACTGGTATGAATAAGGGTTTCAATTACTTCTTTTTGCTGAAGGGCGTCTAATTCTATATTAGCTAAAGCGTAAGCAGCACGATAAGAAACTTCGGAATGGGGAGAATCAAGCATCTCAAACAACACATTATAAGCCAGGGGAGATCGGATGATAGAAAGTTCTTTAATTGTTTCAAGATTTGGTCCTTTTGAAAGTCTGATTATTTTTTCCTGAGTAAAGCCTGCTTCATCGAAAATGATATGATAGTCTTCTCCTTTTTCTTCTGCTAAAGTGAGAAGTAATCGGTATATAAAAGATCTTTTATGCTGATCCAGAAATTTAGACAAAAAAACTTTTGGAGGATCATTCATCATACTGTATTTTATTTCTGACAACATTTTTGCTTCATATTCATGATATTTTTTTTCACGCTGGATCATGATGGCTTTTCTTATCAAGAGGAAAATGACCAAAACAATGTTAACGCTTGATAATCCAACAATCAAAACGGTAATGAATAATTTCAAGCTTTTACCTCCGCTTGGAAATCATTTTAATTCGTTTTATATATTTTAAAACAAATTTAATGAATAAAGCTTCAATTATTAGTGGTGCAAGTTTTTTTCGTTTTTACAAAAAAGCTGGATAATGTTATAAGCATGATCTGCCACTCGCTCAAGATTCATGATAATATCCGTAAAAACCAAAGCGGATTCCACTTCAGTTTCCCCGCTGATATAAGTCTCACTTCTGTGCCCTCTGTAATTTTTAACATTAGTGTCAATTTGTTGTTCGATAGCCTGGGCTTTCTCTAATGTGGACTCCGGATTTTCAATGTTGTTGAGCATGGAGCAAGCTGTGACAATGTTTTGTTTTACCAGTGCATAGAGCTCTTTGATAATCCAGATGGTTGCTTCATTAATCCTGACATTATTTTCAAAAATAAATTCAGTAATTTCAAATAGATTGGTGGCATGATCCCCCCAACGTTCGATATCATCTACGCTTTGCATCAAGGCAGAAACCAATTCTCCTACATCTTCAGTGATATCTTCTCCGTGAATGTCTCGAAGATAGGTAAGGGTTTCCCGCTGGATTTCATTGACTACATTTTCAAGCTCCCATACTCTTTTTGCTTCAGAATAGGGGAGTTCTCCAGAAATGTTCATGATTTGTGAGTCCAGCATTTCCTGGGCTATCGTGGCCATGCGGAATAATTCTTTTCGTACTGCATCCACAGCCAGGCTTGGAGTTTGAAGTAGCCTTCTGTCAAGAAAAGCTGTTCCCTGCAAACAGGTTTTTTCTTCTCCTCGCATTAATGATTTGACTATTCTGGAGAAAAGGGGGATCTGCCAAACCCAAATCAAGCTCCATAATACATTAAAAAGGGAGTGGCTGTTCGCAACTAAGCGCTCAATAGAGGTGTCTCCCAAAAACCTTGATAAAAAAATGACAGCAAATTGATACCAACCATTTACAATGAAAGGATATATACAAATTGCTCCCACTACATTAAAAAGAAAATGAGATAATGCCACACGTTTTGCGCTTAAACGTGTTCCAATGGATGCAATCATTGCAGTTACAGTGGTTCCGATATTAGCTCCAAGAACCAGAGGAATAGCAGAGCTAATATTTATTAGCCCCTGACTTGCCATGGTTACAGCCAAAGCTGTAGTAGCTGATGAAGACTGCACAATGCCAGTAAACAAACTTGAAACAAGGATGCCTTTAAAAGGATTATCTCCCAAGGATTGCATGATTTTTAAAAACGGGTCAAAACTTCTTAAAGGAGTCAGGCCTTTTTCCATAAGATATAATCCAACTAATAAGATTCCAAAGGATATGATCGATTGGCCTATATAACGTACTCGTTTTTTTCTTCCTAATAGGTATATCAGCAAACCAACAGGAATAATGAAGAAACCCCATTCAGTGATTTTAAATGCAATGATCTGTGCTGTGATCGTTGTACCAATGTTAGCTCCGAAAATTAGACCCAGAGCCTGATCAAAACGTAGCAAACCCGAGTTAACAAATGCTATTGTAACTATGGAAACTATGGAAGATGATTGCACCAGCATGGTAATCAATGCTCCAGTTAGAAGGCCTGCCCATGGGGATCGTGTAGCAGATTCGAGAATGGCTTTGAGCCTTACTCCTGCGACTTCTTTCAAATTATCGCTAAAAGCGACTAAACCATAAAGAAAGATGCCCAATCCGCCAATGATATAGGCAATATGTTGGTGTTCCAGGGGTCCAATCATTCATTCTCTCCAATCTTTTCTTTCGATACCGTTATCCAGTTTCCTTTCCATAAAATGTCTTTTGACGGCAAGTTTGTTTGATTTTGAATAAACCAGGACATGATTTTTTCTGAATCTGATGCAAACCTGGGAAGAGCTAATAGGTAGGTTTTTTTAGTAAAATAGTTTTCCGTAAGAATCAATTGTATGTTTTCCTGATTTGCTTCGTATCGAGGTAGAAAGTATCTGTCTGCTGCAGGGTGGATGGGAATAAGGGACTTTCCTCCCCAGGCCCCAAAACACCCCAGCAAATGGTTACCTTTGTAGCTATAATCTTCAATAAACTGGCGTTGACGGGGAATACCACCTCCAGGGTAACATAAAGTCATCATCTCGTTTGTATTGATCTCAGGGATGTTTTCCATTTTTTCGTAAAAAAGATCCAACGTAGCTCTGATTTTCTCGGGAGGAAATTTGGTCATTATTTGATGGTCGTATGTATGATTGCCTATTTCAAATCCCCTTCCCTGTAAATATTGTAATTTTTTAATCCAAATATTGTGCTTATGGTTTTCACCAAAAGGTATCACAGTAAAAAAAATGTAAAACACAGCATTTTTGCCAAATTCAGGATATTTTTTTGAAAACTGCTCCAGTATGCCTACGCCACTTTCAAGATCAGGGGTTTCATCTTTTGTAAATCTGAACTGACTTTCCAATCCATCATCAAAAGTAAGGATTATGGGCTTTCTCCCATCAGGAACTGACGAGAAATCTCCTTGAAGAAAATGGTCTGTACGCATGGTCGAAAATCCTGCAAAAAAAAGTTGTTCCAACTGGTGTTGAAAAGTTGGAAGATCAATCCAATAGCGCGAATCGTCAAGCATATGATACATTAAGACAGGAACATAAGGACTTTCTACTGGATAGAACTCTTCTTTGGATATTTGCATCATGGCAGGATGAAGCGTAATCTCTTCCAAGTATTCCAAAGGAACAGAATAGTCAAAAAAACTTTCCCAATGAGGAATTTCAAGCAGTCTATGGAAAAAATCAGCGTGAAGAGACGAAACATTATCTTTTCCATAAACATGAGCCACATTTTTGATTAGCTTTAACTCTTCCTCATATATGATGCCATCATTTAGAGCAATTGCATATAGTTCTTTAAGAGATGCGTTATAGTATAATTCTATCCAGTCGTTTTTAATGTTTGGATTCTGTTGAAGAAGTTTCTTTTGGATATTTTTGGGATAGGCTAAATAATGAAAATAGCGAAGATAATTAAGAGGTACAAAACAAAAATAGAAAAATACTAAGAAAAAGATAACTGATGCTACAAACCATTTCCAGAATTTTGCGCCAGGATTCATGTCACAAGATTAATCAAACGCCCAGGGATGATAATCCATTTTTCAATTTTGGAATCCATTAAAAAGGATTGAATTTTTTGGCTTTTTAGTACCAACTCTTTTAACTCACTTTCTGATACATCTGCAGAGACTGATAACTTATCTCGGAGCTTGCCGTTGATCTGAACAGGGATTTCTATCAGCTCTTCTTTAACTAATTCAGGATCATATGTAGGCCACTTTTCCTTAAAAATGGAGGAAGTATGCCCCAGTTGGCTCCAAAGCTCCTCGCAAAGATGGGGAGCAAAAGGGGCCAAGAGTTTGAGCAATGTTTCGATTGATTTTTTAGAAAGACCTGAAATCCGTTGCAAATGATTGACATAGATCATCAAAGCAGAAATGGCTGTATTAAAAGAGAAATCAACAATATCCTGGCTAACCTTTTGTATCGTTTGATGCATTAAACGTATCATTTCAGGGCTGTCAGTTTTTTCGGCGATAACCTCAGGATCACACAAAACCCAGATTTTTTTTAAAAAGCGGTGAACACCTTCTATTCCCTGTGTGTTCCACAAGGATTCCTGTTCAAAAGGACCCATAAACATTTCATAGCAACGGACCACATCTGCGCCATATTTGTCTAAAACATCATCAGGGTTAATAACATTGCCCAATGATTTGGACATTTTTCTTCCATCTTCAGCCAGAACCATTCCCTGGTTGCGTAATTTTAAAAAGGGTTCTTTGTTGGGTACGATTCCCATGTCAAAGAGAAATTTGTGCCAGAAACGGGCATAAAGCAAATGCAATACAGCATGTTCTGCTCCTCCAATATATAAATCAACGGGCAACCAATACTTTATGGCTTCTTGGGATGCAAGGCATTCTGTATTTTGAGGGTCAATATAGCGTAAATAATACCAGCAAGATCCTGCCCATTGAGGCATGGTGTTTGTCTCTCGCTTTGCTGGAGCATGGCATAAAGGGCAATCTACTTTTACCCAGTCTTGTATCAGTGCGAGAGGAGACTCACCAGTACCGCTAACTTCATAATGGTCTACTCTGGGAAGTTCTAATGGAAGTTCTGCTTCAGAAAGTGGAACTATACCGCATTTGTCGCAATGTATAATCGGGATGGGCTCTCCCCAAAAACGCTGTCTTGAAAAAACCCAATCCCTTAATCGGTATTGAATGGCTTCTTTCCCCTTGCCTTCATTTTCAAGCTTTCGTGTGATTTCTTGCTTCGCTTTTCCTGAAAGCATGCCATTAAACGAATCTGAATTAACCATGATGCCTTCTTCTTCGTAAGCGCATTCTTGGGATGATTCCATCTTAGTGGGCATAATCACAGGAATGATAGGCAGATTGTATTTACGGGCAAAATCATAATCCCGTTGATCGTGAGCGGGTACAGCCATGATGCTCCCCGTTCCGTAACTCATAAGCACATAATCAGACATATATACTGGAATTTCTTTTCCATTTAGCGGATGAATTGCCCATAATCCAGTGAAAATACCAGTTTTTTCTTTGGATAGCTCTGTTCTTTCGAGGTCACTTTTCGATGATATCTGCTGTAAATATTTTTTAACTGGAGCAAGGTAAGGTTCTTTTACATATTGCATGATGATGGGATGCTCAGGTGCAAGCACCAGGTATGTAGCGCCATATAAGGTGTCAGGACGGGTAGTAAATACGGTGAGTTTTTCATCAAGGCCTTTTAATTGAAACTGAATTTCAGCTCCGTTTGATTTTCCAATCCAGTGTCGTTGCATCATTTTTATTTTTTCAGGCCAATCCAGCTCCTCGAGATCTTCCAGCAAGCGATCGGCATAAGCAGTTATCCTGAGCATCCATTGCTTCATCAATTTGCGCTGGATAGGAGTACCGCAGCGTTCACACTGACCCGAAGAGACCTCTTCGTTGGCCAGGCCGGTTTTGCACTGGGGGCAAAAGTTGATGGGAGCTTCCGAAATATAAGCAAGACCTTTTTTATACATTTGCAAAAAAATCCATTGCGTCCACCGATAATAAGAAGGCTCTGAAGTATTTATCTCCCTGCTCCAATCATAGCTAAAACCAAAACGTTTTATCTGTCTTCGAAAATTATCAATATTTTGTTTTGTTGCAATTTGGGGATGAATTTTCATTTTGATAGCATAATTTTCAGTTGGAAGACCAAAAGCATCCCAACCCATGGGATGCAAGACGTTAAATCCGTTCATTATTTGGAACCTTGAGACGATATCGCTGGCGGTATATCCTTCTGGATGGCCTACATGAAGCCCTTCTGCTGAAGGATAAGGGAACATATCCAGGATATAGAATTTGGGTTTTTTGGTATCCAATATTCTTTGATGAAGTTGTTCCTCTTCCCAAAAGGCCTGCCATTTTTGATCAATTTTATTAAAGTTGATATCATCTTTACGCATTTTTCTTCCTCTTTACAGCATTCTTTTTTCAGTTAAATTATAGATGAAGAATATGAAAAACAAAAAAACTGAAAAGCTATTGAATATCGGATGGGTCGTATTTGCTTTATTGATACTGGTTTTGGTGCTTGTTTTTGCAATCCAGCGCATATCATTAACAAATCAAAAAAACCAGGAAAAACCACCTACTGAAAGTGGAAAAGCAGATAATAATCCTGTCCGGGTTAAAACTTTTTTTGATATTGATGCTGATCAGCCTATCAAAGCTTTCATTGGAGAAACTGAAGTTACTGAGCCAGGAACAGAGTTGAATTTGCCTCCTGGAGTTTACATGGTGCGTCTGGTAGATGAAAATGGAAGAGAGCACATACAACCCCTTGTCATTGATAAGGAAACTAAAGAGTTGCGCCAGAAGCTGATAATGCCACCGGAAAGAAAAACAATCACGATTGTTTCCAGCCAAGAAGAATCCGAACTATATTTTGACGGTCAGTTTATTCAGCATTTTAATCAGGAAATTACTCTGATGGTTCCTTTCGGTAAAAAAGAAATCGAAGTAAGGAAAAAGGGGTACACTTCAATAAGCAAAACTGAAGTGATAGATGAAAACAGTCCAACAGAGTATCTTTTTGAAATAAAAACTCTTCCCTGAAGAGATGTTTGATTTAATCTGGAGGAAAAGATGAAAAAAATCATGTATCTCTTGGTTGGTCTTTTGGTTGCTGCTGGTGGTGGATTTTTAATTTATCTCTGGTTTGGCGATTTCTTAGTTGTTTTAAAAGGCCTTCTTGGTCCCATGGTAGTTCTTGCTGGAGCTATTGTATTCATTATTGGACTCATGACACCTCTTAAAGAAGAAGATTTATTTCCTGATGATCTGGAATCTTGTGACGAAGAAGAAACTGGGACGACAAACGAAGCAGGTCAGGACACCTCTGCTTGCCCTCCCTGCAGTGAGGACAGCTCTGAAATCAGTAAAACCGACTGATCCCCTTATGCCAGATGGATGGGTTTGCCCAGAGCAACCTCGATAACATCAGTAAAAACCTCAGAGTATGTTGGGTGAGCCAGGATGATTTCTTCCATTTGGCTCAAAGGGATTTTTTTGCTGATAGCCATATTCGCTAGACCTATGATGTCCGAAGCATTTTCTCCAATGATGGAGCATGCTTTAATGCATCCTTCACTAACAAATAGCTTGATCATCCCTTCTCTAATATTTCCTGCACGGGCACGACCATTAGCTGCATAGGGAAAAGTGTAAGCTGTTGAGCCTGCGCTGTCTCCAATAGCAGCAAACTCAGGAATGGAGTAAACTACTCTTGGCACAAGGGAATAATCCATAGGGGAGCAAGGTTTTCCCATAATGTGTTCGCAAGCTATTTTTGCTTCTTTGAAAGCAGTATGAGCCAGTAGTGATGAGCCATTTACATCACCAATGGCATAAACATTTTCAATATTCGTCTGCATAAATCCATTAACTTCAATACCTGATGGAGAAAGCTTGATCCCAAGAGATTCAATAAGCTTAAGCGGATATTGGGGTTTTCTTCCAACAGCAAGCAATATTTGTTCAAACTCTTCTTGTGTGAGGGTATTGTCTTTATTTAGGCATACGGTGCAGGTTTCAACGCCTGTTTCCACTTTTTCAATTTTCTGTCCCATCCAAAGCTGAATACCATTTTTCATCAGTATTTGAGACAATATCTGAACAGTTTCAGGGTCTTCTCCAGGAAGCAGCTGGGGCATCATTTCAACGATGGTTACCTTTGAGCCCAGGTTTTGATAGATGGTGGCCATTTCAATCCCTATGACCCCCCCACCAATAATAAGCATGTTTTCAGGGATTTTTCTAATCAATAGCGCTTCATCGCTACTAATTATTTTATCCCTATCAAAAGGTAAGCCTGGTATTTGAGCAGGATAGGATCCTGTAGCAATAATCAATTGGTCGTAGGATTCAAAAAATTCTTCTCCGCTATTTAGTTTTACGAGTACTTCTTGGGAGTTTCCATCAATCACTTCGCCTTTAATCAGCTTTACTTCTCTTTTTTTTAGTAAATATTCAATCCCTTGTCGTGATAGTTGGGCTGATTTTTGACTATGACTACGTATCTTATCCAAATTGAAGGAAACTGAAGACATATCAATCCCCATACTTTGGTATCGTTTTGCCTCAACCAGCGGATAGATTGCTTTGAGCAAAGCTTTGGTAGGTATACAACCTCGATTGACACAAGTGCCTCCAAAATGTTCTTTTTCTATCAAACATACATTTGCTCCCATCTGCACTGCGCTCAAAGCTGCTACATATCCTCCAGGGCCCCCACCAATAATGACTATCTTCATATTAGCTCCTTTCGACACTTATTATAAAAACTTTGCACTCCAAATATATCTAATTATAGTATTATGAAATGATTGGTATTCAAATTTCAGGAAAACAAACCATTGATCGATGGATCAAAATAGTGGATATTCTTCAAATAAAGGTTTGTCAGATTATCCTTGATCCCTTTGTTTTTAGCCGGATTAAACCACGTTTCCATTACCAAAGCCTGTTTGAACAGTTAAAAAAAAGTCACCAAGTTGAAAAAATCTTCCTCCATACACCTGATCATACCTCCATTAAAGGTTATGCATCCTCTCAGCGGATTCGTTGCTGGAGAACTTTGCGCCGTCAACTGGAACACTGTGAATTAATGGGAGTTGATGGATTTGTGGTTCACGTTGGAATTGATCAAAAGGTTAGTGAAAAAGAGCTATCCAAAGAGCTTTCAGCTGTTTTTTATGATTCATGGTTGAAAACACCCCTCATGCTTGAAAACACTGCTCATCCTTCGAGTAGCTATGGTTGCCAACTGGCTCTTCTTGAAAATTTGCTCGAAATTCTTGAAGATTGGACCCCAGCTTATGCCTGTCTGGATTCAGCTCATTTATTTGCAGCCGGATATAATTTTGAAACCAAAGAGCTTGCTAAAACACTGAAAAATAAATATCCCTACCTTTTTAACAAAGTTGGAATGCTACACATGAATGATTCCAAAGAAGTATTTGGTAGTTTTAAAGATCGCCATGAAGAGCCTGGAAAAGGCTTTATCGGTTGGGGTCCTTTAGGAGCATTTTTATCTTTGTTTGGAGATGATTTGCCTATAGTTTTGGAACCACCCCAAATGCCTTTTGAAAACCTGGTTGCTTTGGTCGAACGATTCAAAATGCTCATCAAAGCTAACATAAAAAAATAAATGGTCCACAGGGACGCTTTAATTGGCCCATTAAAACATATGTTATTTAAGAAAAGTTTATCTAATGTATTCTATTGATATAAG